>CALKUR010000076.1 GCA_937996725.1 uncultured Dechloromonas sp.
AACCCGCAGAACTTACTCGATATCGTCGGCACCGGTGGTGATGGCGCGCATACCTTTAATATTTCCACGACCGTGATGTTTGTCACGGCAGCGGCCGGTGCCAAAGTCGCCAAGCATGGCGGGCGCTCGGTCTCCAGCCAGTCCGGCAGTGCGGATGCACTGGAGGCGCTGGGTGCCAAGCTGGATCTGTCGCCCGAGCAGGTGGCACGTTGCATTGATCAAGCCGGCATTGGCTTCATGTTTGCGCCGAACCATCACAGCGCCATGAAATACGCGGCCCCAGTCCGTAAAGAACTCGGCGTACGTACCCTCTTTAATATTCTGGGCCCACTGACTAACCCGGCCAATGCGGGCACGCAATTGCTGGGCGTGTTTCATCCGGACCTCGTCGGTATTCTCGTGCGCGTGCTGCAACGGCTCGGTAGCCATCGCGCGCTGGTGGTGCATGGCGTTGATGGCCTTGATGAAGTCTCGCTCGCGGGTTCGACCATGGTGGGCGAGCTCAAAAGCGGTGAAATCCGTGAATACCAGATCAAGCCGGAAGACTTCGGCATCCAGCCAGCGCCGATCAGCGCGCTGCAAGTAGCCAGCCCAGCAGAATCCATTGCCCGCATGAAGGCCGTGTTGGCCAATGAGCAAGGCCCATCGCTGGATATCGTGCTGCTCAACGCCGGTGCAGCCCTGTATGCCGCCGGCCATACTGAGAGCATTGCGTCAGGTATTGAACAAGCGCGTGAAGCCATTGCTTCCGGTGCAGCACTCAAAAAACTCAACGAATTTGTCGCTTGCACGCAAGCTGTTTAACGATATGAATCAAAAAAGCGACATCCTCGCCAAAATCATCGCCACCAAAGAAGCCGAGGTCAAAGCGGGCTATGCCCAGCATTCCTTGGCCGAGATGGAGGCGCTGGCCAAACAACAACCTATGCCGCGTGACTTTGTTGGCGCGATTAATGCCACACTCGCCGCCAAGCAACCCGCCGTCATCGCCGAAGTCAAAAAGGCCAGCCCCTCTAAGGGTGTGATTCGCGATAACTTCGATCCGGCGGCGATTGCTCAATCCTATGCCGCCCATGGGGCTGCTTGTTTGTCGGTGCTGACGGATATCGATTACTTCCAGGGCGCTAACTCCTATTTGCAAGTCGCCCGTGCCGCATGCGACCTACCGGTGATCCGCAAAGACTTCATTATCGACCGCTGGCAGATCGCTGAAGCCAGAGCCATTGGTGCGGATGCCATTCTTTTAATTGTCGCAGCGCTGACAGACGAACAGCTGCACGATCTGGAAACTTATGCCCTCAGCTTGGGCTTGGCCGTACTGGTCGAAGTGCACGATGGTGATGAGCTGACGCGGGCCTTGACCCTCAAAACCCCGCTCATTGGCATCAATAACCGTAACCTACGTACCTTTGAAGTCTCGCTGGATACCACGCTCACCCTCAAAGACCGCGTTCCAGCGGATCGGATCGTCGTGGCCGAGAGCGGCATTCTGGCTCCGGAAGACGTTCAGACCCTCAGAAACGCCCAAGTGAACACCTTCCTGGTGGGCGAGGTCTTTATGCGAGCGGCAGAGCCCGGTGAGGAACTGGCCCGGTTATTCGCCTAAAACCAACAACTGGGCCGGACTGTTGCATTGTTGCAACAAAACAACACTTCTAGCCCTCACCTGTTGTTTTTTTGTTGCTTTGCCTTCCTGAGGGGGCCACAATCCAATCAACCACTCATCCGATGAGAGGTTCCTGACCCCGAAGCGCAAGCCAAGTGGTCATCAATCTTAAGAGGAGTTTCTAATGCAAAAGAAAATCGTTGCTCTGGCAGTTGCTGGTCTGTCGACCGCTGCCTTCGCACAAACCAACGTGACCATCTACGGCGTTGCTGACGTTTCGGGTCAAGGCTTCAGCCAATCGAACGTTAAGTCGGGTCTTGCCGCTGCCAATGGTGCAAATGGCGGTAGCACTTTTAACATGCAGTCAAACTCGTCGCTGATGGGTTTCAAGGGTACGGAAGATCTGGGCAACGGCCTGAAGGCACTGTTCCAAGCTGAAACTGAACTGAACTTGGCTGGTCAGAACTACACGACCTCGACTAACGCTGCTGCTAAGCAGGGTGGCGTTGCCTATGGTACGGGTAACAGCGTGTTCTCGACTCTGCGCGATTCGTATGTTGGTATGAGCAGCAAGTACGGTACGATGATGGGCGGCTACATGTCGACCCCGATGCGTCAGACCGTGACTTCGTTCGACGTGATGCCGGGTGCTACTGGCTCGTCGCAGATCGATAAGTTCATGACGGCTCAGCGTTATGGCGCTACCGGCCTGCAGTTCGCTACGGCTGTTCGTGCTACGGCAGTAGCCTATGCCATGCCGACGCTGTATGGCTTCAACGGCTCGATCGTTTACACTGGTTCGTCGAACAACGGCACGACCAACTCGACGACTACTACGGGTAACTGCGATACCAACGCAAATGACATTTCGGCATGTACCGCACAGGCTCAGAGCGCATTCGGTTTCAACCTGGGTTGGACTGGTTATGGCGTGAACATTCAAGGTGCCTTCCAGCAGAACAACAACCAGTTTACGCCGAGCACGACCACCAAGATCGGCAACTACGGCGACTACACCTCGTACGCTGTTGGTGCTGCTTACACCGGTCTGCCAGGTCTGAAGCTGTCGACTTTGTACGCACGTAACAGCCTGGGTACCAATGGTGTTACCGGCCTGAGCACTAATGGCGCAGGTAAGATCACCAACAACCAGCTGTTTGCCGGTGCTTCGTACCGCATGGGCAACTGGGAACCGGCCGTTTCGGCAATTTGGTCGAGCGACATGGATGGTTCGAGCGTTCAGCAGCTGGGTTCGCGTCAGTGGACCGCCCGTACTGGTTACTACCTGAGCAAGCGTACTCAAGTGTATGGCCTGATCTCGAACCTGAACAACTCGGCTAACCAGAACTTCACGTTCGGTCAGCAGCAGTCGAACCTGGGTACGTCTGCCCAGTCGTCTGGTTCGAATCTGTTCACCTATGGTATGGGTATGCGTACCACGTTCTAATCTGACTTAGGTCAAATTAGTACTTAAAGCGGGCACTTCGGTGCCCGCTTTTTATTGCCGTTGATTTTGTAGTGCTTGGTAGAATGTCGGCATGAACACTCAACAGGCATTGCAACAGGCATTTCAGCTTCTTAATGGTGGCAATCTGCCGATGGCTAGTCGGTTATTCGATGAAGTGTTGCAGCAGGAACCGCAGAATTTTGCAGCATTGAATGGGCGTGGTTTTGTTGCACTTCAGCAAAACCGATTGCCGCAGAGCGCGGCAGATTTTCAACAGTCATTGGTGGTTAACGCTCAGCAACCATTTGCACACAAGATGTTGGGTATCGTTCAGGGGGCGATGGGCCAATTTGAGGCATCCATGCAGTCATTTTCTGCGGCCTTGGCGCAGGATGCGAAGGACCCGGAGATCTATTTCAACCGAGCTAATTTTCGATTTCAGGCGGCTCAAGTCCAAGAGGCACTAGCTGATTTGGACACGGCCATTAAATTGCGCGGATCTTATTTAGAAGCTCGATCGAATCGGGCAAACCTGCTGATTCAATTGGGTGACTTTGCTCGGGCCGAAAAGGATCTTGACTATCTCGTCGCCAAGGTGCCGAAGAATCCGGATATATGGGTTGCGCTGGGGTTAGCTAAGCATAAGGTCGGCAAGCAGCGGGAAGCAATGCAGTGTAATGAGCGTGCGTTGAAGCTGGTGGCGAACCACCCCGATGCATTGCTGAATAGTTCCAGCGCCACATATGATCAAGGCGAATATCTAGAGGCACTTGCTTGGGCGGAGAGAGCGGTTGCCGCGACGGCTAATCGCGCCGAGGCCCACTACGCGAAGGCTCAAGCATTGATGGCGATGAGCAGTTTTGATGAGGCTGTGGTTTCCTATTCAAAAGCGATTGAATTGACTCCGAATTATGCCGAAGCTTGGATGGGGCGAGGTCTAACGAAGTCGCGCCTACGCGATTTGGATGGCGCGGTAATTGACTATGAGCGTGCCATAGCGCTTCGCCCTAACTATGATGAAGCGATCTTTAACAAGGGCCACGTACATCTGGAGCATCGTGAATTTGTACCTGGCTGGGCGGCGTATGAGCACCGCTTCGGGATGCCATCGTTAGGGATTGCTAACCTGCCGGGATTGCCGGTGTGGGATGGTGCGCCGCTCACGGGCAAGCTGCTGGTGCGTGGTGAGCAGGGGTTGGGTGACCAGATCATCTTTGGATCGGTGCTGCCAGATCTACTGAGGCAGGTAGCGAATGTATGCCTACAGTTAGAGCCGCGTCTCGTGCCGCTGTTCCAGCGCTCTTTTCCAGGCGTCGAAGTCATCAGTAAGGATAAGAAGCCCCCGGCCGATGTGGCGGCGCAGATATGCATCGGTAGCTTGCCGCAGTTCTACCGCAAGACGGAAGCAGACTTTGCCGCTGCACAGGTACCGTATCTCAAAGCTGATAGCACTAAAACAGAGACTATGCGTCAAGCTTTAGCACCAAAGGGCGAACGGATCATCGGTGTGAATTGGCGGAGTTTTCGTAATAAGCACGCCAACGACAAATCCATTGCGTTGAAAGACTTGGCCGCAATCTTTGCATTATCTAACTGCACAGTGGTGAACTTGCAATATGGGGACATCAAGGACGAAGTCCGTGCTGCTGAGGCGACAGGGTTAGATTTCAACAAAGCCGTAACCATTGATTTGACGAAGGATATTGATGGTGTTGCTAGCCTTTTGGATGCATGTGACATGATTGTCAGTGTGAGTAACTCTACGGCGCATATTGCCGGGGCGTTGGGCAAACCGGTCTTGTTGATGTTGCCCTATCGGACGGGCAAGCTGTGGTACTGGTCGGAGGCCAAGGGTGAGGGCTCGTTGTGGTATCCCACGGTCAAGCCTTATCATCAGTCGGCACAAGGCGACTGGGCGGGTACAATTGCGCAAGTCGTTGCAGATCTGCAGAAATAGGTGATTGCGTATGTCCAGAATACAGGTGGTGATTGGTTTTGATCAGCGGGAGGCTGTGGCATATCACACCTTCTGTCAAAGTATTCTCGAGCGCGCATCACAACCGGTATCATTTACGCCACTAGCGCTGAATACGTTGAATAGCTACGTCGAAAATCACACCGACGGTAGCAATACGTTTATCTATTCTCGTTTTCTGGCACCCTGGCTCATGAATTACCAGGGCTGGGCCATCTTTGCCGATGGTGACATGATTTGCCGTGATGACATTGCCAAGCTCTGGGAATTGCGCGAAGAGAGCAAGGCGGTGATGGTGGTGAAGCACGATTACAAGACTAAGGCGCATCAGAAGTATCTGGGTAACAAGAATCAGGATTACCCACGTAAGAACTGGTCGAGCGTGATTCTATGGAATTGCGCGCATCCAGAAAATCGTCGGCTGGATCCGGCTTATGTGATGACGCACCCCGGGTCGCATCTGCATCGTTTTGCTTGGCTGGATGATGCGTTGATTGGTGAAATTCCTAAAGAGTGGAACTGGCTAACTACCGAGTATCCGGATAACTACGACGCCAAGCTCTTGCATTACACGCTGGGGACGCCGTGTTTTAAAGATTATTCGGATTCGGATATGGCTGAGTTGTGGCACGCCGAACACGACAAGATCAATCAGGGTATGGGCGTCTAACGTCTCTTGCACGGCGTGGCCAAAAAGAAATCTGCCTTTGATCGGGTGCCGCAGCGCCAAGTGGGCGTTGATCAGCTGAACGCACAAGGTCTGCAGCGGTTGCAGCAAGGGCAGTTTCAGGCAGGAGCCGATATGTTGCGCCAGTCCTTGGCACAGAATCAGAAGCAGCCCGAGATAGCTTACAACTTGGGTTACGCACTACAACAGCTGGGATTGCTGGATCAGGCGGTTCAGACTTATAGCCAGGTGCTGGCATTAGTGCCACAGGATGTCGATGCGTTGATGGCGCGCGGCCATGCCTTGGCGACACAGAGTCGTTATGCAGAGGCCGAGGCTGATTTTGCCAAAGCTGCGAAGTTAGTTCCGCAGAATGTCGATGCATGGAATAACTATGGAAATGTGCTCTTAGAGCTAGGGCGTGATGCAGATGCTATTGCTGCATATAACCAAGCGCTGGCTGCACGACCGGGTTTTGCGCAAGCGTGGTTTAACAAAGGTAAGGCGTTGGGTAACCTGGAACGTTATACGGATGCGGCCGCTGCCTATGAAGCTGCCTTGGATATCAATCCAAATTACGAAGAGGCTAAGTGGCATTTGTCTTGGGTTTATCTAGTGCTGGGGGACTTTACACGAGGTTGGCATTTGTTTGAGGCACGTTGGACGGTTCCTGCCTTGGGTAACCACCGGCGTTATCCGCAGTTGCCGCAATGGTTGGGTCAGAAGTCGATCGCGGGTAAATCGCTGCTGCTCTATGCCGAACAAGGGTTGGGCGATACGCTGCAGTTTTGTCGCTATGTGCCCTTGCTGCAAAAGCTGGGCGCGACAGTGTCGCTGGCAGTTCAGGCAGCCCTAGTATCTGTGCTCGCTGACCAGTGGCCGGATGTGGCTGTGGCGGAATCCTTTGCCGATGTTTCTGGATTTGATCTGGCAACGCCCTTGATGAGTTTGCCGCTGGCCTTGAATACCCGGCTAGAGTCGATTCCTGCCGAGGTACCGTACCTGCGCGTGGCTAGTGCAGAAAAGATGGCCAGTGATCGACCCCGTATTGGTTTGGTCTGGTCCGGTAGCTCAGGGCACAAGAACGATAAGAACCGCAGCATTGCTTTGGCGACATTGGCCCCCTTGTTTGAACAGCCGGTGGATTGGGTGTCTTTACAGCCGGATCTGCGCGAGACGGATTTGCGCTGGTTAGCAGACCATCCAGAGGTGCCGATTGAAAGGCCAGTGTTGACAGATTTTGCTGAAACGGCACGAATCATGCAGGGGCTGGATTGGGTCGTGACCGTTGATACTGCCGTGGCGCATTTGGCCGGAGCGTTAGGCAAGCTGGTCTGGCTGCTGTTGCCGACGGGTGCAGATTATCGCTGGCTATTAGATCGTGCAGATTCGCCCTGGTACCCAACGGCTCGCCTATTCCGACAACAAGTGCGCGGCGACTGGGTGGGCGTCGTTACGCAAGTAAAGCGAGCGATTACCGATACAATATCGGGGTCGGTTTCCCCATAAAAGGATGTTCATGCGACTGAAAGTTCAGCTGCTGATCGGGTCGGTTTTTTTGACGCTATTGAGTGTCGGTGGTTGTGCCTCAGGGGGCTCCACGGAGTCGCTGGATAATATTCAACAGCAATTGCTGGGTGATATGCCGCTGCCGCAGGGCTCCAAGATCAGTAACGACCAGTCGTTGATTCTGGGCGGTGGGTCGCAATGGACGGGGCGGATTGTAATCGTGTCGCCACAAGGGCCCACGGATACCTTTACCTTCTTCCGGGATCAATTCCCTAAAGCTGGCTGGACGGGTGTGTCTTCGATTAAAGCCAAGACCAGTATTCTGGTGTTTGCTAAAGCTGACCGGACGGTGACCGTAGAGATTAATGAAACTGGCAGCTTCCAGAGCGGCGGTTCGGTTGTGTTTTTGACGGCAGCTCCCAAAGGCGGCACGGCACCCGTGAATTTGAATTCTCAGCCAGGCGGGCGTTGATTCAACATACTCGCAACCGTTGGCGGGCGTCTGGGGTAAGCCTGATTGAAGTATTGATCGGCCTGGTCGTGTTGGGGATTTTGGGATTGATGGCGGTACCCAGCTGGGCAGAGTTTCAGGAACGGCAACGATTGAAGGCCGCTGCTGAAACGCTTGCCGGCAGTTTGAATCTGGCGCGATCCGAAGCGCTGGCCCAGCAGCAGTTCGCCTACGTGCAGTTGTCCGGCCAAAGTGGTGAGCGTTGGTGCTATGCCGTGGCAACGACACCTAACTGTGACTGTCAGGCCGGCTGTGAGGCGATTCAGCGGGTAGAAGGTCAATCGTGGTCCGGGGTAACGTTGAGCAGCACTTCACGCAAAGTGTTCCGATTTAATTGGAAAAACGGTTCCGCGACCGGGGCCAATGGCACCGCTACGTTTATCGGGGCACAAAGTGGCCAGCGCCTTTGCGTGGTGCTGAGTAACCTGGGGCGGGTTAGAATCACCACTTCTAAACAGAAACCGGTGCCGGGCTATACCCAGGATGCCGGTTGTAGTTGATTTTATGAGCCACCATCCTTCTCACCGACATCTGCCGGCCGCTGCAAAGGCCTCGGATACTGACTTTGATCTGATCATTGTCGGCGGAGGGTTAACGGGCTCAAGTCTAGCGGTGGCCTTAGCAGATACCAACTTACGTATTGCCTTGGTGGATGCGCGTGCGCCGAGCCGGCCACAGGGTTGGCCGGAACGTTGGGACAGCCGTGTGTACGCCATCAGCCCGGGCAGTGCGGACTTTCTGGATCAAATTGGGTGCTGGGGGCATTTGCCGGCCGATCGTTTGCAGCGCGTGGAACGGATGGCGGTTTACGGCGATGCGGGCGGCGAGATTGAATTCTCGGCATTTGATATCGGTACGGAAGAACTAGCCTGGATTGTCGAATCCGCGGAAATCGCCTGCGAGTTATGGACTTCAGTCAGTCGACAACGCAACGTCACTTGTTTTTGTCCGGCGGAGCCACGGGCCTTACAGGTGTCAGATGAGGTCGCGACATTGACGCTTGCCTCGGGCCAGAGCCTGCGCGCCAAGCTGGTGGTGGGGGCCGATGGTCGCGAATCGTGGGTACGCCAGCAGATGGGGTTGAGTAGTCAGCATGATCCCTATGGCGAGCTGGGCGTGGTCGCCAACTTCCGAACAGAGCTGCCGCATTTTGGGTCGGCCTATCAGTGGTTTCGACACGACGGTGTTTTAGCGTACCTACCGTTATCCGGTGGTGATGGTACAGATCATGGCCGTATGATGTCGATGGTATGGTCGGCACCGGAGGCTGTGGCAAAGGAGCTGCTGGCCTTGTCACCCGAGGATCTGGCCTATCGTGTTTCGATGGCGGGCGAGAGCAAACTCGGCGCACTTGAATTGATGGCACCGGCTGCTGGTTTCCCGCTGAAGCTGGTGCGCGTACCGAAAGTTGTGGCTTCACGTGTGGCGCTGATTGGGGACGCCGCGCATGGTATTCACCCGTTGACGGGACATGGTGTGAATCTGGGCTTTCAGGATGCACGAGTGCTGGCGCAACTGATTCGCGACGCACGCCCAGTCGATGATATTGGCGATCTGCAGCTGCTTAGTCGTTATCAACGCGCGCGCAAGGAAGAAGTGGTTTTGTTACAGACGGCAACCGATGCGATGCGTCAATTGTTTGCGACCGATAAGCCGGGGATTACGCAGTTGCGTAACCTAGGGCTGTCGCTGACCAATCGACTGCCGCTATTGAAGTCGCTGTTTATCCGGTATGCGCTGGAGCGCTGAGGAATCTTGATGAAGTTACCTTTAAAAATACTGATGGCTGCCTGTTTGCTGGCGAGCGCTTGGGTTCATGCCGATGAAATCGCTTCGCCAGCCTTGGCCAGCATCATTGAGAAGCAGATGGGCGTGAAGCCACAACGGATCATCAAGACGCCGTATCTGGGTGGGCTTTATGAGGTTTATGCGGGCGGCGAATTGTTTTATACCGATGAGAAGGGGTCCGCCTACTTGGTCGGCGGCTCATTGATTGACGGCAAGACGATGCGCAATGTGACGGCAGACCAGATGAAGGGGTTGCAAAAGCAGATCTTGGCCAACTTGCCGTTGCAAGATGCAATTAAACGCGTAAACGGCAACGGCGGTGGCGGCAAGCGAACCGTTATTACCTTTGAAGATCCGAATTGTGGCTACTGCAAGAAACTGACGCGTGAACTCGTGAATTTGAAGAACGCGACGGTGTACACCTTTATGGTGCCGATGCTTTCGGATGATTCTCTGGTCAAATCACGCCGCATCTGGTGTGCCCCGGATCGACTACAAGCCTGGGATGACTGGATGGTTCAGGGCAAAGCACCCACAGGGTCAGACAGTTGTGTGAATCCGTTGGAGCGTAACAGCAAGCTGGCGCAGACACTGGGTGTGACAGGAACACCGGCGCTGTATTTCCCGAATGGTGAACGCGTACCGGGTTATATGCCGCTCGATAAAATCGAGAAGCTGCTGAAATAAAAAATGGGCACCTAGGTGCCCATTTTTGTTGTTGGTGTTCTGATTACAAATCGCGGGTATCTGGTGTAGCCGTAATACGGTGGATGGTCAGGTCAGCGCCGTTGTACTCCTCTTCCTGATCCAACCGGATGCCGACAAAGGCCTTGAGCACGCCGTAGACCACGCTGCCGCCGATCAGGGCGATGATGATTGCCATGCCGGTCATGAGGGCTTGTGCAGCGAGTGAAATGCCACCGAGGCCACCAAGTGCTTCGGCACCAAAGATACCGGCGGCGATGCCCCCCCAGGCACCACAGAGGCCATGCAGCGGCCAGACGCCGAGGACGTCGTCAATCTTGAGGCGATTCTGCGTGAGGGTAAACATCCAGACAAAGAGACCTCCGGCAATCAGGCCCGTCGCCAGGGCACCGAGCGGATGCATGAGGTCTGAACCCGCACAGACAGCGACTAAGCCAGCCAAGGGGCCGTTATAAGCGAAGCCGGGATCATTCTTGCCAACAATGAGGGCGGCAATGGTGCCGCCGGCCATGGCCATGAGCGAGTTGGCCGCGACGAGGCCGCTGATCTTATCGAGCGTTTGCGCGCTCATCACGTTGAAACCGAACCAGCCTACGGCCAAGACCCAAGCACCCAGGGCCAGAAACGGGATCGATGATGGCGGGTGGGCAGCCATGGCCCCATTCTTGCCATAACGGCCGTGACGGGCACCCAGTAGCAACACGGCGGGCAGCGCGATCCAGCCACCCATGGCATGTACGACCACCGAACCGGCGAAGTCGTGGAACTCCTGGCCGAAGCTGGCCTTCAGCCATGCTTGAATCCCAAAGTGCTGGTTCCAGGCGATGCCTTCAAAGAACGGGTACACAAAACCGACCAGCACAAAGGTGGCAGCCAGTTGCGGGTTGAATTTGGCGCGTTCAGCAATGCCACCCGAGATAATGGCGGGGATGGCCGCAGCGAAGGTCAGTAGAAAGAAAAAGCGCGTGATCTCGTAACCGCTCTTCTCAGCAATTTGGTTGGCGCTGATGAAGAAGTCTGTCCCGTAAGCGATGGTGAACCCGATCGCGAAATAGGCCACAGTCGAAACGGCAAAGTCCGCCAGAATTTTGACGAGGGCGTTGACCTGGTTCTTCTTGCGGACGGTACCGACTTCCAGAAAGGCGAAGCCCGCATGCATGGCGAGTACCATGATGGCACCGAGCAGGATGAATAAGGTATCAGAGGCAGTCTTGAGAAGTTCCATGGGGCGATCGCACTGACGATGTGCGTGTAGGATGAGTAATGCCCCAATAAGAGCAAATACTGTGCCAGTTTGGTGCCCTGTTTAGGCGGTCAGACGGACTTGTTTTGCACCGAATGAGTGCGGCCAGCGCAGCCAATGCCCCAAACTGGGGCGTGTCCGCGCAAAAATGGTCATAGCACCGTGTCGATGCGCTTCACGATCAGCCAGACGCCATGGCCCATGACCTGGTGTGTCTGCAGCTGAATGATGTCGAAATGTTTGCAGAGTTTCGGCAACCACCAGGAAGTGGGTTTTTGAATCAGATGCGCGTTGCGGCCATCGGCCAGCACTTTACCGGCGGGCCCCATGTGGATGGAGAAGAACCCAATCTTGGTGGTGATGCTCGCCAGTTCGGCAATCACGTTGTCGATGAGCTCCGGTTCGATATGTTCCAGAACATCGATGCAGCAAACAAGATCAGCGGGTTGGGGTGTGCCGTATTCTGGGAATGCTGGGTCGTAGGGTTTGTAGACTGGGTTCATGCCGGCTTGATTGAGCCCGACCAACAGATTCTTTTTGCCCGCGCCATAATCGGAAACACTTTGTGCTGCTGACTGTTTAATCAGGTCAGCAACTAACGGTGCGAATTGCAGCGAGGCTACGCCGTAATTCGGATTCTGGTGCAGCTCCTGCTGGAGCTTGCGGTATTCCTCGGTGATGGTCTGGTTGTTTTGGCTCATGGCGTTATTTTACCTGTCCGAGGATTAGTCTCGTACACGATCCGCTGGCACGGCGGCCGGCGGGAGTAGTACCCACATTTGACCCTGCTGTTTCATGCGACCGGCATCTTTGCCGGCATCTGGGCCAAAGCCCCAGAAGAAGTCAGCACGGACGGCACCCTTGATAGCGCCGCCCGTGTCTTGAGCCAGGACGAGGCGCTTCATGGGTTTATCGCTATTTGGATATGTGGTATCCAGCCAGACCGGTGCGCCGAGGGGGGTACCGCGAGGGTCGATGGCGATACTACGGCCCGGTGTCAGCGGGACGCCCAGTGCGCCGGGCGGGCCGGCATCCGGGTTGTTCGGATCTACGGGGAGATTGCGGAAGAAAACGTAACTGGGGTTTTCGTTCAGGAGCGCTTGGACTTTGTTGGGGTTGTTCCGAGCCCAGTTCTGAATACCCTGCATGGAAGCCTTGTCGGAGGTCAGATCGCCACGCTGGATCAGTACCGTGCCAATGCTCTTGTAGGGCTGACCGTTTTGATCGGCGTAACCGATGCGATGGCGGCTGCCATCGGGCATTTGAATCCGGCCTGACCCTTGGATTTGCAGGAAAAAGAGTTCAATGGGGTCATCGACCCAGGCTAGGGTTTTGGCATGCATGCGGTTTGGATCATCTTCAATCTCACCGCGTGTCCAATACGGCACGACCTTATTGTTATCGGTGAGGCGCCCAC
This sequence comes from uncultured Dechloromonas sp., assembly GCA_937996725.1. Lineage (GTDB taxonomy): Bacteria > Pseudomonadota > Gammaproteobacteria > Burkholderiales > Rhodocyclaceae > Fluviibacter. Next base: position 12,869 of record CALKUR010000076.1, read on the forward strand.
GCACGCGCTTACCTTTGAGCTCCGGAAACAGATCGCCCAGTTCAATGGTGAGCAGATTGGCCGGGACGCCATAGACGGGATATTTGGCCTTATGGCTGTGTTCCTTGGCACCTTGGAGTAAGGGCTCGTAATAACCCGTGAATAGACCGTTGGTGGCACCATCATTCTGGACGAGCTGATAGGGCTTGTAGAACTTTTGGTAGTAAGCACGTAGTGCGGTTGGGTTGTTGCGGTCAGCATCGCTTAAGTTTCTGATGCCGTTGCAGGCATCCTGCCACCCCATTTTTTTGCCGAGGGCGTTACAGCTTTGCAAGAGCGCCGGTGTAGCTTCGGTGAGCGTCTGGTCATTGGTCCAGCCCGGTAGATCGGACCAGTTCGCCGATTTCAGCGGTTTGATGACCTGAATGGCAACGGGTTTCGCGGCTTCTTTGCAGGGCGGGCATTCGGTGGTGGCGCAGCCATTGAGAAAAGCCACCACAAGACTTGCCAGCGCCAGCGCCCCCCATGACAATGTCGAGAATTGTGGGGTTCTGGGTGACGATGAATGCATATTCTGTATAGCCCGGCTAAATGGTTGAAGCAAAGATGTATCAGTATACCGAGGGTGGTGCAGGCGTGAGTGAAACAGAGTTGGTGGTATCCGGTGCGCAGATCGAAGCGCAGCTGACGCGGGTTTCTGCTGCCGTAATTTTGCGCCAGGATGGAACGGAATATTTACTCGCCCAGCGACCACCCGGCAAAGCGTATGCCGGTTACTGGGAGTTTCCCGGTGGCAAGGTGGAGTCCGGTGAAAGTTTTGCCGACGCATTGGTTCGCGAACTTCAGGAAGAACTTGGTATCACCGTCACGGCCATGACGCCGTGGGTCACGCGTCACTTTGTGTATCCGCATGCCCGCGTCGAGATTCGATTCTTCCGCGTAACGGCCTGGACCGGAGACTTGCACCCGCATGAGCATACGGACACGGCTTGGTTAAGTGCGGCCGCGATGGCGGGCGGCAAAGCACTGGATCTGCTATCCGTGAGCCCGGTGCTGCCGGCTAACACGCCGATCTTGCGCGCCTTGGCGTTGCCGCCGGTGTACGCGATCACGAATGCGGGCTCAGTCGGTGTGGCGGCAGAACTGGAACGACTAAAACGGGCACGGCCGATGTTGGTACAAGTACGCGAAAAAACACTGGATACGATTCAACGCCAGGCTTTTGCGCGCGAGGTCGCAGCCCTGGTGCACGGCTATGGTGGTCACGTTTTGTTGAACGGCAATGCTGACGAAGCCATCAATGTAGGTGCGGATGGTGTGCATCTCTCTGCGGCGGCGTTGATGGCTTGCGAATCTCGGCCCGATCTGCCCTTAGTCTTTGCCTCGTGTCACACCGCGGCAGAATTGGATAAGGCAAGCAGCCTAGGTCTGGATGCCGTGGTGCTGGGCTCGGTGAATCCGACGCTGACGCACCCGGAGCCCGGGCACACCACGCTGGGATGGACAGCGTTTGCCGGCTTAATTGAAGGCACATCGCTGCCGATTTATGCTATCGGCGGTATGTCGGTGGCGGATGTGGCGACGGCGCAAGCCGTGGGCGCGCAAGGTGTCGCGATGATGCGGGGTTGGTGACCCGATTACTGTTCAGTAGGCGGGGTGTTGTCGTCGGCGAGCACCTGATCATTTTCCTGCACGGGGATGCGGTACGACTCGTTCGCCCAGGCACCGAGGTCAATCATTTTGCAGCGCTCTGAGCAGAAGGGGCGCCATTTGTTCTCTGGGGAAAACGGACTAGGCTCACCGCAATGCGGGCAGGGAACCGTCGCAGTCACGGCTTTAGATAGCGCAGAAGGTCAGGTCGAAGCGAATATCGCGTTCAACCTGGCGCGGACGTTGCTGGAAATCAGTTTCCATGAAGCGCAGATTCAGCGCATATTTGTTGGCACTGGTTTCCGGTGTGATCATCGGGTCGTGGATGCGGATGCGCAACATCTGGGCGTTCACACCAGCCAGCGTGCGTTGATAGCTGCCACGTGAGGCCGTATACGATTCTGGCGTGCCGCTGTCACGCAGCAGATGGAGCACAATCGAGAGGCCGTCACGCAGCGGCAGGAAGGGCTCCAGCCAGAGCTGCAGGTCGCGTTGGCGTTGTGCGGTCGGTTGATTCAACCAGAGGTGGTACGACGGGATGTCGAATTCGCTCAGGCCACCTGGAATCATCGAGCGGTTCTTGACCGACATGAGCCACTCGTTGTCACGCAGGTGTTGTCCCAGTTTGCCGGTCAGGGCGTGCAGCAGATTCAGCGCTTGGGAAATTTCATCCAGAGCAGCATCGAGTGCTTCGGTGGAGATGTTCGGGTTGTCGCGGAAAGCGGTCAGTACCTGACGCTGGCGTTCCAGTTCTTGCAGGAGTTCGGACTTCAGATCCGGACGGGCAACTTCAAGAATTTCAAAGAGGACCGTGAGTGCCGAATGGTGATCGTGTGTATCGGGTGCACCAAGGTAGTGCGCCATCCGCGAGAACAGATCTTCCAGGCGCAGCAGTGCGCGGATGCGTTCGGTGAGCGGATATTCGTAGATCAGCACGGTAGATGAGGTCGCTGTTTTCGAGGGAAGCTCAGTATGGGTGCTCAGTGTCGGATGATCGTCATTCCGAACAACCGGGGTTGCAGCGGAAATGGTCAATTCTTCGAATAATAGACCGATTTGTCGCATTTGTTACATGCCAGTGGGGTTTTTATTGCGCCAAAGCCAGATAAACCCGGTGGTTTGCATCTGTCTGCGCATCACGTTGTTCCGGGGTACCGCTGTTGTCGATGACCTCGGTGGCGAGCGCGAGCCGTGTTTCCCGGGGGGCTTGTGCCTGCAGGATGAGATCAGCCAGTTCGGCCGTCATCCCTTGGTCGGCACTGCGTTCCAGTAAGCGTTGTTTCTGGATTTCCGGGGGGCAATCGACAACCAGCACCCGGTCAGCTTGCTCGCGCAAAAAACCGGTTTCCGCAAAGAGGGGTATATCGGCAACCACATAGGGCGATTGTGCCCGGGCGAGCGCTTCAAGGGCCTGGCGCCGGATCATCGGGTGAAGGATTTGCTCGAGTTGCGTCTTGCGATCCGGATCACTGAAAACGAGATCGCGCAGCGCGGCGCGATTCAGCGTGCCGTCGGCATGAAAGACGTCCTCGCCAAAGGCCTTACGCAGGGCGGGCAGGGCGGCACCTTTGGCGGCGGTCAGGCTGTGAGCAATCTGGTCTGTATCGATGACGTCGATGCCTAGCAGCTTGAGGCGGTCGGCGACGGCTGATTTGCCGGTCGCAATGCCACCCGTCAGGATGATCAGCGGCCGGTCAATGCGCAGTTCGCTGATCGGGTGATTCATACAAGTACCAGGTTGTCCCGATGGATGAGCTCGGGGGCGTCCAGATAACCGAGGCGCTGCTCTATTTCGGCGCTGGGACAGCCCGCGATACGGCGTGCCTCACTGCTGGCGTAGTTGATGAGACCACGGGCGATTTCCAGCCCGGTTTCGTCCAAGCAGGCCACGACGGCACCGCGTTCAAATTCGCCATCGACTTGTGTCACGCCAACCGGTAACAGGCTGCTCCCGGCCCGTAGTGCCTTGCTGGCACCGGCATCCAATTGAATTTTGCCAGCCAGTTGCAAGTGGTCGGCCAGCCATTGCTTGCGGGCTGCCAATGGCGGTTGGCTGGCAATCAGTAGCGTGCCCATCTGCTCACCTTTGAGTAAGCGGGGCAAAGCGTCTGTCGTGCGACCACTGGCGATGACGGTATGCGCACCACTGCGTGCAGCACGTTTAGCGGCCCAGATTTTGGTGATCATGCCACCGGTGCCGACGTGGGTGCCGCTACCACCGGCCATATGTTCATATTGTTCGTCACCCGCCGCGCCCTGGCTAACCAGCGTGGCACTGGCATCTTTGCGCGGATCAGCCGTGTAGAGGCCATCCTGATCGGTCAGGATGATGAGTGCATCGGCTTCGATCAGGTTCGCGACCAGCGCGCCCAGCGTGTCGTTGTCACCGAACCGGATTTCGTCGGTGGCGACGGTGTCGTTCTCGTTGATGATGGGTAGGACACCCAGGTCGAGTAGTGCGCTGAGTGTTGCGCGCGCATTCAAATATCGTGTGCGGTCGGCGAGATCTTCATGCGTGAGCAGAATCTGTGCCGTGCGAATGCCGTGGGCACCAAATGCCTGCTGATAGGTTTGTGCTAGCCCCATCTGTCCAACGGCGGCGGCCGCTTGTAATTCGGGAATGCTGCCGGGGCGCTTAGTCCAGCCGAGTTGTTGCATGCCACAGGCGATAGCACCCGAGGACACGAGCAGCAGGCGTTTGCCACCGGCGGCGAGTGTGGCCATCTGCTTTGCCCAGCTGTTGATAGCGTCGAGATCGAGCCCGGTGCCGTTGTTGGTGATCAGCGCGCTACCGATCTTGACGACCAGCGTGCGCGCATCCACCAGCGATTGACGCGTGTTAGTCATCGCCGCCCTCGTGAACCTTATCGAGATCGGTATCTTCATCGATGTACACCGTTTCGCCATCGGGCTGTACATCACGGATATCGTTTTCCGTATGCACGGGCAAGGCGGGCGGCATCGCGTCCAACGCATCCTGAATGGCGAAGATCAGGGGCTTCGTGCCGTCACCGTTAATGGCGGCGATGCTGAAATGACGATCGGCTTTGCCGCCGGCCTTTTTGAATTTTTTCAGGAAGTCGTCGATGCGTTTCTGACGCTCTTCTTCGGGGATCAGATCCAGTTTGTTTAGGATCAACCAACGAGGCTTCTCAGCCAACGTGGGATCGTATTTCTCTAGTTCGCTGGCGATGGCAATCGCATCGTGGACAGGGTCCGCTTCGGGATCGAAGGGGGCCAGATCGACGAGATGCATGATCAGTCGTGTGCGCGCCAGATGGCGCAGGAAGCGGTGGCCGAGACCGGCACCTTCGGCGGCACCTTCGATCACGCCGGGGATATCGGCAATGACGAAACTGCGGTTTTCATCGGTCCGCACCACGCCCAGGTTGGGGTGGAGTGTGGTGAAAGGATAGTCGGCGACCTTGGGTTTGGCGGCCGAGACCGAGCGAATGAAGGTACTCTTGCCGGCGTTAGGCAGACCCAGCAGGCCGACATCGGCCAATACTTTGAGTTCCAGTTTGAGCATGCGCTCTTCGCCGGGCGTACCGCGGGTAAATTGACGGGGTGCGCGGTTGATACTCGACTTGAAGTGAATGTTGCCGAGGCCGCCTTTGCCGCCCTGCGCAACCAGCACTTTTTTGCCGTCAGTGTTGAGGTCGTGCAGTACGACACCCGTTTCATAATCGGAAATGACGGTACCGACCGGCATGCGTAGGGTGATGTCGTCAGCACCAGCACCGTAGCATTCGGCGCTCATACCGTTCTGGCCATTACGAGCCAGAAACTTACGCGTGTAACGGAATTCGACGAGCGTGTTGATGTTACGGTCGGCCACGGCCCAGACGCTGCCGCCTTTGCCGCCGTCACCACCGCTGGGGCCGCCACGGGGAACATATTTTTCACGGCGGAATGCGGCGCAGCCATCGCCACCCTTGCCGGCGAGGACTTCGATACGCGCTTCGTCAATAAATTTCATAGGTGTTCTGCTAAAGAAAAAGCCCTACCGGTAAGGATAGGGCTTTAATGTGTCGACGGGCAAGATGCCCGACAGACACGAGTTACTGTGCCGGCTGAATGACAACCGTGCGGCGCTTCTGTTCGCCCTTGATGGTGAACTTGACGGTGCCGTCGATCAGCGCGAACAGGGTGTGATCCTTGCCCATGCCGACGTTGTCGCCCGGGTGGAACTCGGTACCGCGCTGGCGAACGATGATGTTGCCGGCTTTAACCAGTTGACCGCCGTAGCGCTTAACGCCAAGTCGTTTGGCTTCTGAGTCGCGGCCGTTACGTGAACTACCGCCTGCTTTTTTGTGTGCCATGTGTGAGGCTCCTTAGCTTGACCGGATTAGCCTGCGATCGTGTCGATCTGCAGTTCGGTGTAATTCTGACGATGACCCTGATGCTTCTGGTAGTGCTTACGACGGCGCATTTTGAAAATGCGGACCTTGTCGTGGCGACCCTGGCTCAGAACCGTGGCCGAGACGCTCGCACCTGCCACCAGCGGCGCACCGATTTTCACGGCTTCGCCTTCGCCGACCATGAGAACCTGGTCGAGGGTGATCTTGGTGCCAACTTCTGCCGGTATCTGTTCTACTTTAATTTTTTCACCTGCGGCAACGCGATACTGCTTGCCACCGGTTTTTATGACCGCGTACATGTTGGACTCCAAAGGGATATTGCAAAGAACTCCCAAGTTTACGTAAAAAATCCTTTGTTGTCAAAGTGTTTGCCCTGCCCAAGCGCTTTTCCTTGACTGAACCGCCCAGCGCCCGTAAATTCGCGCTTTATTTGCCTTTTAACCGGTTTACCGCGTGACTTCCAGCCCCAGCCAACCCCCCAAGCCCCTATTTGCTGAATTGATTGCCGAAGATATGCGGCAAATGGATGAAGTGATCCGTGCATCGCTGTATTCCGAGGTGGCGCTGGTCCGGCAAGTTTCCGAGTACATTATTCACAGTGGTGGTAAACGGTTGCGTCCGGCGCTCCTGCTGCTGACGGCCGGTGCCTGTGGCGCGGTGGGTCAGCAAGCCCGGATTCTGGCAGCGGTAGTGGAATTTATTCATACTGCAACGCTGTTGCACGACGATGTGGTGGATGAATCGAGCCTGCGTCGTGGCCGGGAAACGGCGAACGAGCTGTTCGGCAATGCCGCCAGCGTGCTGGTGGGCGATTTCCTCTATTCCCGTGCTTTCCAGATGATGGTGTCGGTGGGGCGGATGCGGGTGATGGAAGTACTGTCGGAAGCGACGAATGTGATTGCCGAGGGCGAAGTGTTGCAGCTGATGAACTGCCACGATGCCGATGTGAACGAAGAACGTTACTTGCAGGTCATTCGCTACAAGACGGCCAAGTTGTTTGAAGCCGCTGCCCGCCTAGGGGGCGTGCTGGCGGATGTCACCCCGGCGCAGGAAGATGGTCTGGCCCGCTATGGCATGCATCTGGGCACGGCCTTCCAGATCATCGATGACGTGCTGGATTACTCCGGCAATGAAGCCGACACCGGTAAACACCTGGGTGACGATCTGGCCGAAGGGAAGCCGACATTGCCGCTGATTTATGCGCGGGATCGCGGCACACCGGAGATTGCAGCGGCAATCCGTAAGGCCATTGAATCTGGTGGCCTTGAAGAGTTCGATGCAGTGTTGCAGGCGGTGCATGCCAGTGGTGCGCTGGACGCAGCGCGAGAAGCGGCGCGTAATGAAGCAGCGCTGGCACGCAATGCTCTGGCCGATCTGCCGGATTCGATATACAAGCAGGCGTTGATCGAGCTCGCCGATTTTGCCGTTGCGCGAAGCCACTAAATCGGGAGGCGACTATGGATCACCTAGGTTTCATCGAGTTAATGGGCGAATGGGGCGATGCCCTGGGCGTCGCGGTCATCGTGTTGGGCGTGCTCTGGGGAATGATTCGGTTTCCGCTGGATCTGAGTCGGCAGGGTGTGGATTACGCCTATAAAATGGTGCGCAACCAGATCACCCGCACGCTGCTGCTGGGGCTGGAAGTACTGGTGGCGGCAGACATTATCCGTACCGTGGCCGTGAGCCCCACGCTCTTGAGTGTGGCCGTGTTGGCGGCGATTGTGGCGATCCGAACCTTTTTGAGCTGGTCGCTGATTCTGGAAATGGAAGGCCGTTGGCCCTGGCAGAAGGACGCTCAGGGCGCTAAGCCCTAAGGCTTGGCAGGGTCGTTACTGCCGGCTGGCCGCGGCTTTTTTCAGTCGCTCCGCCTGGCGTTTTTCGCCATCTAGTCTGGCGGCTTTGACGTTCGCTTCAGTCGGTTCAGGGAATTTGCCGCCGGCGAGGCTGGCCATATAGACCACGGCTCGGGCAACCTCGATATCGTAAAGCTCCGGTGCGCCGCCTTTAGGGGGCATCATTCGAACGCCGGTGAGGGCGCTTCCGACCAGATCTCCATAACCTTCGGTAATCAGCGGTGTCCAAGCGTGTTTGTTACCGGCGCGGGGAGCACCGGCGAGACCATGCCCATGGCAGGTGATGCAGACCGCTTTGTAGGTTTGTTCGCCGCTCATGGCCGCCTTGCCAAAACGATGCGGTTCGGCGGCCTGGCTTGTACTGGCGAGAAGTGTCATGGTCAGTGCGGTGGCTAAGTGCCATAGGGAAGAAGTCTGCATGAAAGGGCATCCTGTGCGATATTTTCACCAGCATAGCTCAGCCCTTGCGGCTTAGGCTTATTAAAGGCTTAATAGCGATATGGCGTTAACCCTAACGTGTTCTATTTGTTCTGTCGGGATTCAAGGAGTCTAAGATGATCAAGAAACAATGTCGCCCGTTGACGAGTTTTGTGATGGCCGCGCTCGGCGCTGCTGTGTTGACTGGCTGTGCTACGGCAATTCCAGGTGCAAGTATCAAGCCGGGTGTCAGCATCGCCCAAGTGGAACAGTCAGTGGGCAAGGCGGATATGACTTGGCGCAACAGCCAAGGCAAGGTGATTCAAGCCGCTTACTCGGATCAACCAGCCGGCTTCGTGACCTTTATGGTCTACTACAACGATCAAGGCTCAGTCACACGTGTCGAGCAGGTGATGGATGTGAAGCATTTCTCCCTGGTGAAGAACGGGATGAATGGCAACCAAGTGCATAAG
>CALKUR010000077.1 GCA_937996725.1 uncultured Dechloromonas sp.
GCGCCGGACTGTTAATCCGTAGGTCCCTGGTTCGAGCCCAGGTCGAGGAGCCAAGACAACAAAGGCCCCGCAGGTTTCACGACTTGCGGGGCTTTTCGCATTTGAATTCTTTTCACGCAAAAAACGGCTAAGACCCGTAGGCGGTCCGACAGGGCTTGGCATAGTATGACCCCATCCGCACAAACGCATGTGCGACACCCATACTAGGAGCCTCCCGTGATTGCCAAACCCTTACTGTCGCAGACTGAAATTGCCCATATTCTGAGCGCCGCCAAAAAGGAGGCTACCCGTAACCATTGGGTCGTGACGATTGCCATCGTTGACGATGGCGGCCATCCACTGGCCTTGGAACGCATGGATGCGTGCGCGCCGATCGCGGCCTACATCGCCATGGAAAAAGCCCGCTCGGCCGCCCTCGGCAAACGCCCGTCGGCCGATTATGAAAACATGATCAACGGCGGCCGCGCCGCCTTTCTATCTGCGCCGAATCTGGCCGGGATGCTGGAGGGTGGTGTTCCGATCACGGTGGGTAAACACACCATTGGTGCCGTCGGCGTTTCGGGCGTGCAAAAAGAGCAGGATGCGCAGATCGCGCTAGCCGGAGCATCCTCGATCAACAAACTGGCGGACGCCGACGTCTGGAATTCGGCGAATCCCCTCTCCCGTTGATCGCGGAGATTGCCCTATCCGGCGCGCTATTCTGGTGCGCTGCAAGTAGACCTTAAGGCTTCCTTAAGGCATGATGTCGGCGCAATGCACCAAAGGAATCCCCGATACCCGAGCCGTCTCTGCCGACCCTATCTGGTCGGCTGTCTCGTCTTATCTCTGCTGCTGACGCAGACGAGTCTTCGGGCAGAGCCCTTACCCGCCGGCATCGGCTATCTGGAAGCCGAAAATCTGGCGTTGCGTCATAACGCCCAGATTCAAAATGCACAGGCCGTGATCGAGGGTGCCCGAGCCGACATCATCACTGCCGGTGCACGTCCCAATGCCGTTATGTCGGTCAACGCCAGCGGCGTAGATAACTCGCAATACCAGTACGGCAACAAACTGAACTCTTTAGACACCATCGTTCGTGTGGATCAGCCCTTTGAACGTGGCAACAAGCGGGATCTACGTCTGGCCAAAGCCAACGACCTGAACCAGGCCACGCTCTGGGATCTGCAGGAAACCATCCGCCAGGAAAAGATGCGGGTGCTATCAGCCTGGCTGGATCTGCGCATCGCAGAACAACGTGCCCAAATTAGCGAGGCGAATCTCGTGCATGCCGAACGCGTCAGCGAAAAGGCCAAGCTCCGCTTTAAAACGGGCGACCTATCAGGTGCCGACCTCGGACGTATCGAAGCCGATAGCGCCCGACTGCTCGCCGAAGCGCAGATGGCGCGCCGCGACCGTTCACGCGCCAGCGCCATGCTGTCGAGCCTGCTGGGCAACGAAATGCAACATCAACTGATGAGCACGCGTGGCGATTGGCCACCCGCCATGACTCATGATGCCGCAGAAAAAATGCTGGACGGCTCGATCGAAAAGCGCCCCGATGTCCAGGCCGCACGCGCACGCCTCTCGGCTGCTAAACAGGCCGTTGAACTTGCCCGTGCACAACGCACGCGTGACTTCACCGTGGGTCTGCAGTATGAGCGGAACAACCCAACGGTCGTTAACTCGGTCGGCGGTGGCATTGCCATCCCGCTGTTTACGGGCAACAACTTCGAAGGCGATATTCGCCGCAGCATGGCTGAAATGACCCAGGCCGAAATCGCCATGCTCCAGACAGAACGCAATGCCCGGTCGGAAGCGAAGCTGTTGATCCGTGAGCTCGATGAAGCCAACAACCGCCTGCGCAGTCTGCACGAGATGGCGCTGCAATCGACTCGTCGCACCGACAAAGCCGCAGACATTGCCTACAGCCGTGGTGCCATGAGCACTTTCGAATATCTCGACATCAAGCGGGCGGTTCGCCAGGCTGAAATCGAGGCGGTGACGGCGCGCGCCGAAGCATCCAAGGCCTCGTCGGCCATTCGGATACTTTCGGCACTGACGGAATCCGTCACGCTGGCCAAACCGGCGCACTATGATTCACCTGTCGAACAGATGACCCCGGCCAATATGCCGAACAGTCGCAATGAACTGCCCGACCTTCCCGGAGCGAACGCCAAATGAACCGAGCCCGTAATCGCATCCAGCGCGCCCTGGCACTCCTCCAGTCCGGTGTGCTCGACATTTGGAACTCCGATGAGGTCTCCGGTCGCCTGAAACGTCTCTGGGAAAACCTGCGTCACCATCCCTATCTGGTCACATCGATCACCTTTCTGACGACCAATTTTCCAATCTGGAAAACGCGTTACCACGAGTCGCGCGAGTTCAAGGATCGTGTCTGGTACACCGGTATCTTCGGCATTTTTTTGGTGATAGTCCTGTACTTCTCAATCGGCGAAGGTCCGGAAGTACCGATGTTCAAGGTCAAGGAAGACGAGATCCATTTCAAGAAGGGTGCGCCGCAGCTGGCCTTTATCCGGGCCGAACCCGTATCGGAAACCCCGTTACCGGTTGGCGCGCCTATCCCGGCACGGGTTACGATGGACGACTCCCGTACGACGCCGGTACACCCGTCGCTCAGCGGCCGCGTGGTGCAGCAGCATGCCCAGCTCGGCGACCGGGTCGAGGCCGGCGATCCGCTGGTCACGATTGATTCGCCCGACTACGGTACTGCCCTGACCGACTGGCACAAGGCTGACGCCGATGCCAAACGGAAGAAAGCACATTTTCAACGTGCCCGTGAACTCCTAGCGGGTGAAGCGATTGCCCGTCGAGACTACGAAGTTGCTGAAGCCGATTCCAAGATTGCTGATGCCGAAGCCAAGCGCGCCTATCTGCGCATTGCTAACTTGGTGCCGTACGGCCAACCGGCCCCGGACTCCGAACGGCTGACCTTGCGCGCACCGATCAGCGGCGTTGTTGCGCACATCAACGTCAACCCCGGCCGTGAAGTCCGAGCCGACCATCCGGACCCAGTCGTGATTGTGTCAGACCTTTCACATGTCTGGATTGTGGTCGATGCACCGGAACAAAGTGCCACTGGCATCCGTGTCGGCGATACCATGCTGGTCACCTTCGACAATCTGCCCGGCCAAGTTTTTAAGGCCGATGTGACGCGGATTTCGCCGCTGCTTGATCCGAAAATGCGTCGCGTACAGATCCGTGCGGAGATCGACAATCCGGATATGAAGTTGCGTCCCGAGATGTTTGGTCGTGCCCAGCTTTTAGATCCAGATGCGCCTATGACGGTGCGTATTCCGATCTCAGCGCTCATTACACACGGCATCTATACCACGGTCTTTGTTGAATCCGAACCTGGTAGCTTCCGCCGCGAGCGTGTGGAAGTCGCTTATCAGGACAACCAGTGGCTCTGGCTGAAACCGGGTTCGGACATCAAACCCGGTGATCGCGTCGTGACTATTGGCGCCCTGCTCCTCTCTTCCGAACTTAGCCAGAGCGCCAAGTAATGCTACGTCAGCTCGTCAATTTCGCGGTCAACCAGCGGGCTTTTATCCTGCTAGCGTTCGCGATCATGAGCATTGTTGGCATTCGCACTTTGCGCGATCTGCCGATTGAAGCCTTCCCCGATGTGCAGGATGTCCAGGTGCAGGTCATCACCCAGGTGCCCGGCAAGGCCCCGGAAGAAGTCGAACGCAACGTCACGTTACCGATCGAGCGTGAAATGAGCGGCGTCCCGCGGGTCACGCAGCAACGTTCTGTGTCGATGACGGGACTTTCCGTAATCACGTTGATTTTTAGTGATGGTACCCAAGACCGTTTTGCCCGCAGCCAGGTACTGGAGAAACTACAAGGTGTCACGCTTCCGCCCGGGATCACACCCACACTGGCCCCGTTGACGACTGCCGTCGGCGAAATCTTCCGCTACGTGATCGAGGCGCCTGAAGGTACCCCGCTTAGCGAAATCAGAGTGGTTCAGGACTGGGTCGTCCGGCCGGTGATCCGCCGGGCTCCGGGCATTGCGGATGTCACCAGCTTCGGTGGCACGATCAAGGAAATCCAGGTCAATGTCGATCCCGTGTCGATGCGCCGCTACGGCGTCACCCTCAATCAGCTGATGGATGCCGTCTCTGCCAACAACGACAGCACGGGTGGTGGCATTCTCCGCCGAGGCAGCGAAGGTCTTGTTCTGCGCAGCACCGGGATCTACCGCAATATCGAGGATATCCAGCTGACGGTGGTGCGCTCCGAAAACGGTCGCGCGATCCTGGTCCGCGATGTCGCGGATGTGATCGTCGGTAGTGCGGCGCCGACAGGCAATGTATCGATTGCAGTACGTGACGTGAACGGTGCTCTCATCCAGCATGAGGGTGTAGTCGAAGGTATCGTGATGATGCTGCGCGGTGAAAACCCCGCCGTCGTGATCGAAGGCGTCCGCGAAAAGATCGACTGGTTGAACAGCCAGGAGCACATGCCGCCCGGCTTCAAGATCAAGCCGCTTTATGACCGCACCGAACTCGTCAACAACACGGTCCACACCGTCAGCCACAACCTGATCCTTGGCGCGTTCCTCGTTATCGGGGTCCTGGTGGTCTTCCTGCGCAATCTGAAGGTATCGCTCATCGTGGCGAGCCTGATTCCGCTAACGCTACTCTTTGTCTTCATCATGATGGACCTGTTCAAGGTCTCGGCGAACCTGATCT
>CALKUR010000078.1 GCA_937996725.1 uncultured Dechloromonas sp.
TGACTGCGTGAATGGCAGATAGCCCATCTCATCCAGAATCACCAGATCCACGTACATGAGCTTGTGAGCCAGTTGTCCCGCTTTGCCCTGAGACTTTTCCAGCTCCAGCGCGTTGACCAGTTCGACCGTTGAGAAGAACCGGACGCGTTTGCCATGAACCCGGATGGCTTCAATACCAATGCTGGTTGCCAGGTGCGTCTTGCCAGTTCCCGGACCTCCAACGAAGACCACGTTGTGCGCTGATTCGATGAACTTCATCTTGTGCAGATCTCGCACCAGCGCCTCATCAACCTGAGCCTCATCAAAGGTAAAGCCTGTCAAATCTCGATGTGCAGGGAATCTGGCTGCACGCATCTGATAAGCCATCGAGCGTACGTCCCGATACGCACTCTCTGCCTTGAGCAACTGGTGCATCAATGTCTCATGGTCGAGAGACTTCATGCGCGCAGTACCCAGCACTTCAGGCCATGCTCCAGCCATTCCATGCAAACTTAACCCTTTAAGAGCTGCAACAACGTCATTCGACATGATCGCCTCCCTTGTTCAGACGCAAAGTGTCGTAGCGATGGACATCCGGCTGTGATGGCTCAATCAGCTCAATGACCATCGGCAGTTCTTGAACCTGCTTGGCCGGTTCTTGTAAGCGGGACAGGATGTTAAGAACATGGTCTGCACTCACTCGCCCCCCTTGTAAAGCCAATTCCACTGCAACTAGAACTGGCTCTAGCCCATGCAAAGTAACGGCACTGAGTACTTTGGCCATGACGCGATCACCGCCCAGGTTCTTCAAAAGCTGACGCTGTAGCTCCAACAAAGGCTCTGGCATCGCCTTGAAGGGAGCTCCGTTGCGTAGTGCACCGGGCTTTCTTTCTATCAAGCTGATGTAATGCGTCCAGTCGTAAATTGTCTGGTCACGCTCAAAACTTCTTTTGAGCGTCACACACTCCCCATCGGCTGCGACCACCAGCAAATGTGCCGGATAGGCTCGCAGACTGACCGTGCTGTTTATCCATTCGCAGGGAACACTGTAGCGGTTGCGCTGGTAATGAATCAAAGACGTCGGCGAGACCAATACTGGTTGTTCGATATACCCGTTGAACGGTGTCGGGCAAGGCATCAATCGTACTTGTTCGTCTTGCCAAACATCGGCTACGGTCAATTCTGGCCACTCTGGGTGCTTCGTTTCTTGCCATGTCTTCAGGCAGGCCTGCCGTACCCATACGTTCAACTCATCCAGATTAGCCCAGCGGCGTTCACTGGCTTCGCGCCAAATACCTCGACGTCGGTCCTGAACGTTCTTCTCAACAATGCCTTTCTCCCACCCCGCCGCCCTGTTGCAAAACTCCGCCTCGAACAGATAGTGGCCTGTCATCGACTCAAAGCGAGCATTGACGCTGCGCTGCTTGCCAGCCCCAACCTTATCGACGGCAGTCTTCATGTTGTCATAGATGCCTCGCTTTGGAATCCCTCCAAAGACCTCGAAGGCTCGTGCATGAGCGTCAAACAGCATTTCATGTGACTGGGTGTAGTACGCCACCATCACAAATGCCCGACTGGCCGCGAGCTTGACGTGTGCAACTTCCAGCCTCCTGCGTAGGCCCTCGACAAAAGCATACTCACAACTCCAGTCAAACTGGAATGCCTCCCCAAGCTCGTAGCTCATCGGGACAAATCCAGCATGTCTAGGTTTGTTGCGCTCGTCTTGCCAGTGCTTACAAAATTCGTACACCGGCCCTCGTGAGCCGCCATAGCCCAATGCTCGGATCGCCTCGAACAATGCCTTGGTCGTTCGCCGCTCACGTTTGCCTCGGTGGCTATCGGCCTTGAGCCAGTTGATCAACTGCTCTTTGTACGGATCAAGAATGGACTCAACAGGCACCCGTTTGGGGTACTTGGGCTCGACCATCTCATCCATGGCCAGCCAACGAGCCGCTGTATTTCGAGCAATTCCAAGCTTCTTGGATGCCTCGCGCACCGATAGCCCGTCTCGACGGACCATGCGGCGCAATTTACTCAGTGTTCCCACGTTAATCACTCCTGCACGCTCCTGCCCAAAAAATAAGCAGGATATGCGGTTAACGTGGCTCAAATTTCGTCGTGAATTCGCCTCAGATTGGCTCAGTTTTCAAAATGAATCAACACGCTGTCCACAAGTAGCCGAACTGAGTGTCCAGCAGCGACCGAAATACGCAGATACTGTCGCTATGAGATCAAAGCGATCCAGTTCTATCGCCAACCCACCGGCTCACGCGCTGCTGCAGGAAGCACCACTACGCGGCCTTATCGCGGCCAGGGTACCCACTGGCATCACGGCCCTGGGTAGAAAAGGACACTTTGTCGTCGAAATTCGCTTCGGCGACGGCTTGGCTTGTTGGCTTCCGTTGAAAACTGACCCACTTAGAGCTGCAATTTCCATTTAAAGCTGACCCACGTAAGAACCCTATCCTGCTGCTTTTAGTAGCAGGAGATTTCAGGAGTGATAGACGTGGCGACTTTAAGTGTCATAAGACGCTGGGCATTGCGCGAGCAGATGTCCATCCGCGAGATCTCCAGGCGCACAGGCCTGGCTCGCAATACCGTTAAGAAGTACCTGCGGGCGGGCGACGAAGAGCCCCGCTATGCCAAGCGGGCGAGCACCAGCAAGCTCGATCCATACGCTGACAAGCTTTCGACTTGGCTCTTGATCGAGGCAACAAAGTCGCGGAAACAGCGGCGCACTTTGCTGCAGCTCCACACATTCAGCAGGCCCCAAGTCTGAAAAGGAGAAAACGAAGCACTTATCCACAACGTGAGCTGCTTTGCTCACACAAGCGGGTGGGTCAGCATTCGATGGAAATCTCGGGTCAGAGATCAGTGGAACTCAACACCTCGATGCGTTTGCGCGTTGCTATCGGGCAGTCGCCGGTTGTCAAGATCATCCGCCAGCACAGCGCCAAGCTGGGCTTCGCACGATCGGTCGTGCGTCAGAGCCTGCATGCCACCAAACGGAGCTACAGGACGGTGGCGCGCGTAAAGCCTTCGAGATGGTCAATCAGGCGATCAAGCGCTTCCCCGGCATGCTTGATGTCGCCTTTGCCAATCGCCAGCGCGACGGCAGCGTGCAGGCGAGCCATTTCTGGCATGTCGGCCGTTTGCTTGTAGTGCAGGTACCAGAATCGCCGCGACAACCCGTGCAGCATGCGCATCGCACCTTCCGCGAATTCGTTGCTTGCCGCACTGAGGCACAGTTCATTGAACTCGCGGTCGGCACGTACGAAAGCCACATCGTCGCTCCGCGCAGCGTACTTCGTGAACTCGTCGGCGAGACGCCGGAAGGATTGGCGCTCCGAATCGCTGGCCCGCTTGGCGGCGCTGCGGCAGATCAAGCGCTCGATCTCGCGCCTTGTCTCCAGGAGCTTGAGCTGCTTATTGACGTTCATCTCCGATACTAGGAGCCCGCGTTGCGGCATTACGAGGATGAGGTGCTCGCGCGCCAAGCGCTGGATAGCCTCCCTAATGGGCGTGCGGCCGATACCGGTCATCTCGCTTAGCGCTTGCTCGGAGAGGGATGTGCCGGGCCGGATGCGCAAGGTAACGATGGCCTCCTCAATCATTTGATAGGCGAGATCGGTGAGTTTGGCCTTTGGCTCATTGAGTCGGGTAGCCATGCTCCTCGGTGCCGCGCCACTCGTTTGCGAGGCACCCCTGCTTCCACTTCGCCTAATGACCACGTGAAGGTACTCCGAAAGTTTACACCACAGACAATATGGCACTGTCACACATTATGCAATGCAATTAACCGACAAGTAAAATGTAACATATATATGCATATGTAGCTGCGATTGATCGGACCAAATCGTGGGTACACGATGTCGCCCGAGGTGCCCTCGTTGTTGAAGAAGGCCGGCAAGCCTTTCCTGCTCAGCCTGCACTACACCGCTCCGCACTGGCCCTGGGAATGCGCGACGATGCGCACGTGGCTTCCGCGCTGGCGAAGAACCAGTTCCACCTCCGCCGTATTGGCGCTTGAACCACCGAGGCCAGCGCGCACCTCCCCATCAGGAGCAGTTCTGACACTCAGGTAAACCCTTGATACGGCCGAATTGAACCCGCTTGAGCAGCCCTTTGACACACCGCTTGGCGGCACACATCGGCCACAGGCGTGCACGGATCAGCCAACCGCAGCGCGTACGCGATCTGTTCCCCGGAAAATCTTGAACTTTTCCTTGTGCCACTTCGGGCTTGCCGGGTGTGATGGCGATGCGTGGGGCGATCTCCTTCAGTCGGTAGCTTTTGCCTTCGAACTCCAGCATCGCGCATCGGTGCATGAGCCGGTCGAGGATGGCCGAACGCCAAGCGCTTCCCATCATGGCTGTCGCTTGCCCCGGGCTGCAAGATCAGCGGCGGCAAGGTTCTCTCGGCGCACACCCGCAAGACCGCCAACCGGATCACGTGGATACTGCGGATGGCGGCTGTCACGGTCGGCAAAACAGATACCGCTCTTGGGGCCTTCTACCGCAGGCTGGGGGCGAGAATCGGCAAGGCCAAGGCGGTCACCGCCACCGCGCGCAAGATTGTCGTTCTGCTCTACGACGTAATGCGCTTCGTTATGAAATACGTCGATCCCGGCGCGAACTTCTACGAGGCGTGCTATCGGGAGCGGGTGGTCAAGCAACTGCATCGACGTGCTGCAAGGTTCGGTTTCACACTTCAACCGACCGAGGCCGTTTCTTAGGAAGTCTCGGCGATCTTCAGCAGGAGAGAGGACGAGTGATCGGCCTCGAAGATCGCCAAGCTCTGGCCCAAGACATCGACACGGCCCATGCCGCAAGAGCGCGGCTGCAGCCGGCCTGCGAAGTCGCGCGCATTGACGTGCGCACCCTGCAGCGCTGGAAGGCCCGCTCGGGCCTTCCAGCGGGCGATGACAGACCCAGCGCCGTGCGCCCGATGCTCAGCCATGCCCTGAGTGCGGCCGAACGCTCGGCGCTGCCGACGGTTGCCAACGAGCCGCACTTTGCTTGCGCGCCACCGGCGCGCATCGTGCCCATGCTGGCCGACGAGGGCGTGTACCTGGGCAGCGAGTCCAGCATGGCGCGCGTGCTCAAGGCCGCCGGGCAGCGCAAGCGCCGAGGACGTGCCAAGGCACCCAGGGCAACAAAGCCGCCCACCACCCACATCGCCACCGCCTCAGGCCAGGTCTGGTGCTGGGACATGACCTACCTGCCCGCCAGGGTGATGGGCCGCTGGTTCCACCTGAACCTGATCCTTGCCCTGTACAGCCGGAAGATCGTGGGTGCCGAGGTGCACGACAGCGATGACTCCGACCACGCCGTGCACCTGGTGCGCCGCACCGCGCTGGCTGAGGGCATCGCGGCGATGACACCGAAGCCCGTGCTGCATGGCGACAACGGCTCCACGAGCAAGGCCACCACGGTGTTGACCATGCTCAACTGGCAGGGCATCAAGCCCTCCTACTCGCGGCCTCGTGTCAGCGATGACAACGCGTTTGCAGAGTCGTTGTTCCGCACGGCCAAATACCGCCAGGAGTTCCAGGCGCAGGGCTTTGAGACACTGGACGATGCCCGCGCCTGGGCCGCTGGGTTCGTGCGTTGGTATAACGTCGAGCACCGCCACAGCGGCATCCGCTATGTGAGCCCGCAGCAGCGCCACACCCCCGGCAGATCAAGCCATCTTGGCGGCACGGCACACGCTGTATCTCCAGGCCCAAGAGCGCCACCCGGCGCGCTGGTCGGGCGCCACCAGAGACTGGTCGCACATCGACGGGGTGATCCTCAATCCGGAACGAGACGAGATGGTCAAAATGGCTGCCTGCGTTCCACATACTGAGCTCAAGGCTGCGTGACTCAGGCGACAACTACCTTGACGCGCGCCGGGCCGCGCCTCAAGGCCGTGAGTTGTTCGCGCTGCGCATCGTTGAGCACCAGTTCCGTCTTGGGTCTTCCTCTCATGAAGGCTCGGCGGCCACCAGCGCGGTGGAGTGAGGGTTAGTCCTAACTATGTGAAGCAAATTCAACTGCTATATTAGTTGTGCGTAATTTGTATCGCAATCGCGATAAACTGCTTCGACAGACTCATATTAAGGACACGGTATGCGAAAAAGCTTATTGAATTTCCTTGCATCAGCGGCGCTCAGCTTCGGCCTTGCAAGCCCCGTTGCTGCGCAGGATGCCATCAAGATCGGTCAGATCGAGGCCCAGACCGGCCCGTCTAGCAGTCTGGGTTTCATGGCCACACAGGGTGCAAAGCTTGCAGTTCACCAGATCAATCAAGCCGGTGGCGTGGAGGTCGGTGGCAAGAAGTACCCGATCGACCTAGACTCGCCCGACACACAGGGCAGTCCTCAG
>CALKUR010000079.1 GCA_937996725.1 uncultured Dechloromonas sp.
AGCAGCGAGTAATCAACGTGTTGCTGGGCCAGATTGCCCAGCAGGACGGCGCGCGGTGCGCTATCGGCGTCGCCGATCAGTGACGTAGCGATCTTGCGCTCCAGTTCACCGGCATGACCGATACCGGCCAGTGCGGATGCCTGAACACCCTTGATGTCTGCAGCAGCACGAACCACGCCGGCCAAAGCAGCGACCAGTTTTCCTGGTGCCACAGTGATTTGACCGGCTTGCTTGATCAGCGAATCGTCACTGCTGACGTTCACCGAATAGACTTCGGCATGACCACGCGCGGCTTGGCGCAGACGCTGTGCGACCAGTGGCGAATCCTTGCGCAGGAAACTACCAACGATCAACGCGGCATCCACATTACTCAAATCGACCAGCGGCAGACCCAACCACGGCGCAGCACCTGGGCGCTGTGCATCGGCGCGGAAATCTTGCTGACGCAGGCGGAAATCAATGTTGTCCGAACCCAGGCTGCGCATAACGCGGCCGCCCAGATACAGTTCTTCCAGCGTCGCGTGCGGGCTGACGGCCATAGCGATCTGATCCGCGCCATGATCTTTGGCAACGCTCCGCAGACCGTGCGCCACATAATCCAGCGCCACGTTCCATTCCACTTCCTGCCACTGACCGCCCTGCTTCAGCATCGGCTTGAGCAGGCGCTCACCACCGTTGAGGGCTTCGTACGAGAAACGCTCTTTGTCGGAAATCCAACATTCGTTGATGTCTTCGTTATCGAACGGCAGCACACGCTTAACGGCATCACCCTTCACCTGAACGGTCAGGTTAGCACCGGTCGAGTCATGCGGCGACACCGACTTGCGGCGTTGCAGTTCCCAGGTACGGGCCGAATAGCGGAAAGGCTTCGACGTCAGCGCACCCACCGGGCAAATGTCAATCATGTTGCCGGACAGTTCGGAATCCACCGTTTTGCCGACAAAGGTCGTGATTTCGGAATGTACGTTGCGGTTGATCATGCCCAGTTCCATCACGCCGGCGACTTCCTGGCCAAAACGGACGCAACGAGTGCAATGGATACAACGGCTCATTTCTTCCATCGAAATGAGCGGCCCCACATTCTTGTGGAAAACAACGTGCTTCTCTTCGGTAAAACGTGAGGCGGTCTGACCATAACCCACGGCCAAATCCTGCAGCTGACATTCGCCACCCTGGTCGCAAATCGGGCAATCCAGCGGGTGATTAATCAGCAGAAACTCCATCACACCCTTCTGGGCCTTCACGGCCAGTTCAGAGTGCGTGAACACTTTCATACCGTTGGTCACAGGCGTCGCACACGCCGGCAGCGGCTTCGGTGCTTTTTCAACCTGCACCAGACACATCCGGCAGTTGGCGGCGATCGACAATTTCTTGTGATAGCAGAAGTGCGGGATGTAGATACCCAGCTGGCTGGCAGCATCCATGACGGTGGAACCGTCTGCTACCTGCGCCTGTTTGCCGTCGATTTCAATTTCTAGCATGTGCGACTCGCGAAATCAGATCTGTGAATGAAGCGTGACGCCCGGTCAGGCGGCGTTCGGGTGACGGTGAAAAGCACTACCGGAGCGTTGTACCGCATCCGGCACCAGACAGGTCTTGTGCTTGATGTGGTGCTCGAACTCCGAACGGAAATGCTTGAGGAAGCTCATCACCGGGAATGCCGCAGCATCGCCCAGTGCGCAAATCGTACGACCGCAGATGTTGGCGCAGATCGAATCCAGCATTGCCAAATCTTCCATGCAGCCTTCGCCGTGCTCGATGCGGCTCACAATCTGATACAGCCAGTTCGTGCCTTCGCGGCATGGCGTGCACTGCCCACACGATTCTTCGTGATAGAAGAACGACAGACGCTCCAGCGCGCGGACCATACAGACGGTTTCGTCCATCACGATCACGGCACCTGAACCCAGCATCGAGCCGGCCTTCGAGATCGAGTCGTAGTCCATCGTACATTGCATCATGATGTCGCCGGGCAGTACCGGCGCGGACGAACCACCGGGGATCACGGCTTTCAGCTTACGGCCACCGCGCACGCCACCGGCCATTTCCAGCAGTGTCGAGAACGGAGTACCCAGTGGAATTTCGTAGTTGCCCGGACGCTCAACGTGACCGGACACCGAGAACAGCTTGGTACCGCCGTTATTTTCTTTACCGGCGTTGAGGAAGTTCTCAGCACCCAGGCGGATGATGAACGGCACCGAGGCAAAGGTCTCGGTGTTATTAATGGTCGTCGGCTTGCCATACAGACCAAACGAGGCCGGGAACGGCGGCTTGAAGCGCGGTTGACCCTTCTTGCCTTCAATCGAATCCAGCAGTGCGGTTTCTTCACCGCAAATGTAAGCACCGTAACCATGGTGTGCAAACAGCTCGAACGAGTGATCGCTACCCAAGATGTTCTGACCAAGGAAACCGGCGGCACGCGCTTCAGCCAATGCCGCTTCAAAGCGCTCGTAAAGTTCGTAGATTTCGCCGTGGATATAGTTATAACCACGGGTAGCACCCATAGCATAGGCGCCAATAATCATGCCTTCAATGACCGAATGCGGGTCATAACGCATGATGTCGCGATCCTTGAATGTCCCCGGTTCGCCTTCATCGGTGTTACAGCAGATGTACTTGTCACCCGGCATCGTACGGGGCATGAAGCTCCACTTCAGGCCCGTCGGGAAGCCAGCGCCACCACGACCGCGCAGCACAGACTTCTTGACTTCAGCGATCACGCCTTCCGGTGGAATCTTTTCAGACAGTACTTTTTTGAGGGCTTCGTAGCCGCCACGCTTGATGTAGGCATCGATGCCCCAGCCGGCATCGCCCTGCCAGCCAGCCGTCATAATCGGGTTGATGGAACCGAGCATCGCCATTACGTCAGCTCCTCAAGCAGTTGATCCAGCTTATCCGGTGTCAGGAAGCTACGCATACTGTGATTGTTGACCAGTGCCACCGGTGCGTCACCGCAGGCGCCCTGACATTCGCTTTCAACCAGCGTAAAACGACCATCGGCCGTTGTCTCACCCAGTTCGATACCGAGGCGCTCTGCCAGGTACAGCGCAGCATCACGACCACCGGACAGCGCACAGGGAATACAGGTACAGACCGCCAGCTTGTACTTACCGACCGGCTTGAGGTTGTACATGTTGTAGAAAGTCGCCACTTCTTCCGCGGCAATCGCCGGCATATCCAGATACGCAGCCACTTCGGCAATCGTATCTTTATCCAGCCAGCCTTTTTCTACCTGAGCAAGCGTCAGACAGGCCATAACGGCAGACTGTTTCTGTTCTGCCGGATACTTGGCAACTTCGCGATCAAAACGCGCGAGGGTTTCCTGAGTCAGCATCAGCGGTCAACCTCACCAAAAACGATATCCTGGGT
>CALKUR010000080.1 GCA_937996725.1 uncultured Dechloromonas sp.
GTATCAGTAATTCCGTACTTTTTTTCTCGCCTGACGCCGGCACCGCCACCCGCAGTATCGGATGCGCGCCGTTATCGATCAGACCAACGACCTGGCCCAGTGATTCGCCGCGCAGGTTTTCTACCGCATGGCCAATCAGATCTATCCAGTAAAACTCGTTGTCTTGCAGCGGCGGAAAGTGCGATCGTCGTATTTGTACCGTCGCACCTTTCAGTGCTTCCGCGGCGTTGCGGTCTGCGACACCCATCAGGCTGGCGACGACATCTTCGCCCTGAGTGCGCACCTGCATCACATCGACATCATGCAAAGCGGGCTTGTCTATCCACCAGGTCTTAGCATGCAGCAGCGCGCTAGCCTCATCGGAATAGGGCCTGAGCCTTACCCAGCCCGTAATGCCATAGGCGCCAGTCACATGCGCCACCAACACCAGATCGTCGGGAACCGGGATCCCCGGGCTACCCGAAACGGTCAAATCAGGCGGCTTTCTTGCCAGCGGTTTTCACCAGACGCTCAACGGTCGGCGACATCTGCGCGCCAACGCCGGTCCAGTAGCTCAGGCGGTCTTCCTTGACGCTGAAGCCTTGTGCCTGGCCAGCGGCGATCGGGTTGTAAAAGCCGATGCGCTCGATGAAGCGGCCATCGCGGCGCACGCGCTTGTCGGCGACGACGATGTTGAAGAAGGGACGGCCTTTGGAGCCGCCGCGGTTCAGACGAATAACGACCATGATTTATCCTTGGGTGGTTGGGGGCTGCAGATCAAAAAAGCAGGCCCTTGATTCCTTCAGCGTTTGAGACACGCAACTGGCCACCCGGCCAGTGACACACTGAAAAGCCTTTGATTATAGCCGGAGTGCCCAGCATGTACACCATCCGACCCAGCCGCGACGAAGATGTGGCCGCGATCACCGCCATTTACGCCCACCATGTGCTGTACGGCACGGGCACCTTTGAGACCGAACCGCCCTCGGCCAGCGACATGGCCAGCCGCCGCGCCGACGTGCTCGCCAAAGGCCTGCCCTACCTGGTGGCCGAGGCCGAGGGCCAGGTGCTGGGCTTTGCCTACTGCAACTGGTTCAAGCCGCGGCCGGCCTACCGGTTTTCGGCCGAAGACTCGATTTACGTGGCCGCCGGCACCCACCGCCAGGGCCTGGGCCGCGCCCTGCTGGCCGAGCTGTGCCAGCAGGCCGAGCGCGCTGGCGTGCGCAAGATGCTGGCGGTGATCGGCGATTCGGCCAACGCCGGCTCGATCGGTGTGCACACCGCGCTGGGTTTTTCCCACGCCGGCGTGCTCAAGTCTTGCGGCTGGAAATTCGAGCGATGGCTCGACATTGTCATGATGGAAAAAGCCTTGGGGTTGGGACCGTCGCACCCCCCTGTCTAAAGCGTTGACCCATGCCTGCATTGCTGGCTTGGGTCTGTTGCACGCTTAGAAAATTTGAAGGCTGAACCAGTAGGCAATGGCGGCCACAAAACCGCTGGCAGGAATGGTCAGAATCCATGCCCAGACGATATTGCCGGCAACGCCCCAGCGGACAGCGCTGGCACGTTGCGTCGAGCCCACACCCACAATGGCACCCGTGATGGTGTGCGTGGTGGAAACAGGAATACCCAATGCGGTCGCCAAAAACAAGGTCATCGCCCCGCCCGTCTCGGCACAGAACCCCCCCACAGGTTTGAGCTTGGTGATTTTTTGGCCCATGGTTTTGACAATGCGCCAGCCCCCAAACATGGTGCCCAAGCCAATGGCCAAGTAGCAACTGACAATGGTCCAACTTGGCGGAGACTTGTCCTCTACAGAGGCGTAGCCCGTCGCGACCAACAGCATCCAAATGATGCCAATGGTTTTCTGCGCATCGTTGCCCC
>CALKUR010000081.1 GCA_937996725.1 uncultured Dechloromonas sp.
AAATCTCCAGAGCAAGTCGATGCGTTTCACGCAGCGGGCGTCGCCAATGGTGGAACAACCTGCGAGGACCCTCCCGGATATCGCGAGGGCCCTGCTGGGAAACTGTATCTCGCATACTTACGGGACCCCATCGGCAACAAAATCTGCGCGATGTACAGAGTTCCTAAGTAAGCAAGATGTTGTACTGACTACTGCTACGCTAGCTTGCGGGCAGTAGTTGGTTTAAAGCGATACAGACTGGTATCAAGTCTGGAATGACTAGGCGTGTGAAATGCTCCAGGGCCGGGCGCACTTCTTGTGCTGCCGGTGGAGGGGCTCCTAGATTGGGCAGCATGGCTAGCGCTTCAGCCTCTGCCGCTCGGATAGCGCTATCGCGCGCTGCGCGTAAGGCAGCAGGTGCATACAAGCTGGCTAGCCAACTGGGTAAGGTATTAATCAATTGTGGCCAGCGGACTAGTTCCAAATAGAGGCTGGGAATGATTCCGCCTTGTGCACCCTCATGGCGTTGGGCAAGTGAGCGCACCCCCACCGCGAGCTGTGGTTCTAACGTATCGATTTTAGGTAAGGGCGGCAAAGGGGCTGCCGGAGGGGGCAGTGGTGCAGGCGTCAGCGCAGCTGCGACATCGTTGACTCCAGCTAGTCGGAGACGTAAGGCTGTTAAGGCAATCATATTGGTACCGTTGCCGCGAATGTAGTCGCCCACCATGGATCGGACTTCAGGTATCTGTTTAGCGTCGACTCCAGCCGCTGCCCATACCTGTTTAGAGACCTCTGCGATGACTGGTAGCTCGACGGCTTGAATCAAACGTTGGCGTGCCCCGATCATCTCTTTTGAGCCAATGAGCGGACGAACACCGGCCCATGCCCACGCAAGGACTTCAGGTCGTGTCGCAAGGTGTCGCCAAATAAGATTCACCATCTGCAAGCCGGATACCGCGCGGATGTCTGAGTAGATGGCTAATATCTCGGGCGATGCGTTGAGAGGGTGGATTTCGGGGAAGTTGTTCATATTCGCTGCGAAAAGTTGGGTGGAATAAGGCCACTTTATCAGGGTTTGGTTAGCTGAGTGGGGATGTCATGAATGGGGCTATTAGGGGCCATGACCTCTACTTTGCGTACAATCGGGCAACTTGATAGATCGATATGACCACCTACACAGACGTTTCCTTCTTTCCACGCAACGCCAAGCCTCTCAGTAGCTACCGAAAGTACTGGGCTGCGCGTTTTGGTGTGACACCCTTTTTGCCGATGAGTCGCGAGGAAATGACTCAGCTCGGCTGGGATAGTTGCGACATTATTATCGTGACGGGTGACGCCTACGTGGATCATCCGAGCTTTGGCATGGCGGTTATTGGCCGTATGCTTGAAAACCAAGGTTTTCGTGTGGGAATCATCTCGCAGCCGGACTGGCAAAGCGCTGAGCCCTTTAAAGTCTTAGGTAAGCCAAATCTATTCTTTGGTGTCACGGCAGGCAACATGGACTCGATGATCAACCGTTACACGGCTGATCGCAAAATGCGCAGTGATGACGCCTATACGGCGGGTGACATCGGTGGTAAGCGCCCCGACCGGGCAGCGATTGTGTATACCCAACGGTGTAAAGAGGCATACAAGGACGTCCCAATTATTTTGGGTGGAATCGAGGGATCGCTTCGTCGTATCGCGCACTACGATTATTGGTCCGATAAAGTCCGTCGCTCTGTTGTGATCGATAGTAAATGCGATCTGCTGTTGTACGGTAACGCCGAGCGCGCTGTTGTTGAAATCGCGCATCGCCTGGCTGCGAAAGAGCCTGTTCAACAAATGACAGATATCCGCGGGACGGCATTCTTGCGTCGTGAGACCCCCGAGGGATGGTTTGAAATCGATTCGACGAGTGTTGATACGCCGGGCAGGGTAGAAGCCCACGTCAATCCTTATTTGATGATTAGTGAGCAGGCCTTAGAACAAGGCGAAAGCTGCGCGCGTAACGACGAGGCTCGTGCGGTTGCTGATGCGGCCAACGCTAAAAGTGCGAGCAAGCAAAAGTTAAAAGCCGGTGAATCACCACTCGTTTTTAAGCCAAATCCCTCCGTACAGGTCCCCGGGAAATTAAAAGTTCCGCCGCGTGATCGCAGTGTGATTCGCCTGCCGTCGTACGAGCAGGTGAAGTCAGACCCGGTTTTGTATGCGCACGCAAACCGCGTTTTGCATCTTGAGACGAACCCAGGAAACGCACGGGCGATTGTTCAGGCGCACGGCGAAGGGCGAACCGCGCGGGATGTGTGGATCAATCCTCCGCCGATTCCACTCACGACCGCTGAGATGGACTTGGTGTTTGATCTACCCTACGCACGAAGTCCGCATCCGGTTTATGCGGATGAGAATGGCAGCCATGATGGCGCAACCAAAATCCCTGCTTGGGAAATGATTCGGTTTAGCGTCAATATCATGCGTGGTTGTTTTGGTGGTTGCACATTCTGTTCAATTACCGAGCACGAAGGCCGTATCATTCAAAGCCGCAGTGAAGACTCCGTTATTCGAGAGATTGAAGATATCCGCGATAAGGTGCCCGGCTTTACGGGCGTTATTTCCGATCTTGGTGGGCCGACCGCTAATATGTACCGTATAGGCTGTAAGAGCCCCGAGATCGAGTCTGCCTGTCGCAAGCCTAGCTGTGTTTACCCAGATGTTTGCCAAAATCTGAATACCGATCACAGCTCCTTAATTCATATGTACCGACGCGCGCGTGCGGTCAAAGGAGTCAAGAAAATCCTGATTGGTTCGGGCTTGCGTTACGACCTCGCTGTAAAGTCACCCGAATACATTCGCGAGCTCGTTACACACCATGTCGGCGGCTACTTAAAGATTGCGCCTGAGCATACTGAGATAGGGCCTTTGTCAAAGATGATGAAGCCTGGCATTGGTAGCTACGATAAGTTCAAACAGCTGTTTGATAAGTTTAGTGAACAAGCTGGCAAGAAACAGTTCTTGGTGCCGTACTTTATTGCGGCTCACCCAGGTACGAGCGACGAAGACATGATGCACTTGGCCATGTGGCTCAAGACACATGGCTTCCGTGCTGACCAGGTGCAAACGTTTTATCCAAGCCCAATGGCCACCGCAACGGCGATGTATCACTCAGGACGTAATCCACTCGGTCGCGTAACGCGCACCAGTGAAACGGTTGATATCGTCCGTGGGGACCGTCGCCGTCGCCTGCATAAGGCGTTCTTGCGTTATCACGACCCCAATAACTGGCCACTCTTGCGCGAGGCACTGAAGGACATGGGTCGTGCTGACTTGATCGGGAATGGAAAGAAACATCTGATCCCATTTCATCAGCCGCGCACCGATGGAAGCTACACAAGTGCTCGCCGTAAAAACAGCACAGAAGCGACACCGATTCGACGCGCAGTGAGACCAGGTCGCGTATTGACCCAGCACACCGGCTTACCTCCACGTAAAAAGACGTAGATTCCGATAGATCGCGCCAGATTGGAATACTGCGCGCTAAAGCGCCATCATCCACTCTGAGCCTCGGCCGTTGAGAAATCGGAACGGCGAGCTTTGAACAAAAAGCAAGGGATAGTACTAAGTCCCAAAGCATTGCCCCTGTTCTACGATGACTCGCGTTGGCGATTGAGATGTTTGGAAATGCAACGCGTATTCCTTGGCGATAAAGGATAGTGCTACTCGATACATGTAGTTATCACACTCGGAGATCATTATGATGAAGCGGATGGGACGTACGACTTTGGTAATGGCGGGAGCTCTCACATTGGCGCTAGCCTCTGTTGCACATGCTCAGACAGTCATGCGTAACAGTATTTCTGTTGCGCAGAACTCCCATCAGGGTGTGGGTATCGACGTTTTTGCTCAGGAAGTGGAAAAGCGTACGAATGGTCGGATCATTATTAAAAATTTCTATTCCGGAAGCCTTGGTGGCGAGCGTGAAAGTATTGAATCCGTGCAGCTGGGCACTCAGGAACTTGCGGCTTCGAGTACCGGTCCTGTTCCAAACTTTGTTCCTGCTGTAAAAATTCTTGATATTCCTTTCTTGTTCCGCGACAAAGCTCATGCGCGAGCCGTACTAGATGGTCCGATTGGCGATGCGTTGCTCAAAGAGTTC
>CALKUR010000082.1 GCA_937996725.1 uncultured Dechloromonas sp.
AGCCACAGCCGGAATGCCGTGGTGCATCAGAGCGATGGCATCAAAGATCCCTTCAACGATCCAGATCTCTTCGATATTGGTGCCCATATTCGGCGGCACCCAGCAGCAGCCCTTATAGCTACCGTGGAAGGTAGCCTTGCGGTCACCAAAGCGGTGGGCCTTATCGATGATGCGTTCCCACCAGCACGTACCGCTGATCTGGAAGCGCACCGTGGCCGAGCCAAGATTCGTTCTGGCATCGAAATAGCTCTCCTGGGTATACAGCCCACGGATCTTGTCGATGCTGAATCCACGGGCATGCTGCAGATAGGCATCCGCTGCCGCGTTGGGGTTCTGCTCAGTCTTCTGGTACCGATCAGACCATGATTCGAACAGGTCGCTGTACAGATCCTTAACGTGCCACTCATGGCCACATTTATTGGCGCGTTCACAGCGGATCACCCACGGCGTCTCTGCGTGCGTGAACAGGCTCTTCTTATCGCAGGAAGGGCATACGCCCTGGCGCAACCAGCCGTTATTTTGTTTGAAGTGATAGTCGCGCAGCAGCCGCGCAACGATTTCACCATGGAGGTCGTCGCGCATTAGTTAGCCGTTTGCAGGTTGTGGGTTACTTGAATCGGGCGATAGCTTGGCGGTACCCAGCGGCCTGCAGGAACGAACTCCACCTCTTTGCCATTGAAGTACAGCGCGCACCGGGTATTAGCTGCCAGGGCAATCACACATTCATCAATCGGAATTTCTTTTCTTAGGGTCATGGCCATGATGGGCCTCCAGAATTTAGGCAAAAAAAGTCCCTGCTGGCCTTCATTCAGGCCAGTCAGAACAGGTCAGGTTTTAGTGGGCTTAGTCGGGGTTAGCTGGTGTTAAATGTCAGCGCTCCCTGGTTCTCATCGGGCGACTTCGTGCGGCCGCCTCGGGCAATAAATACCTTGGGGTTAGGGTTGATGCTCGGTGCAATTGTTCGAACAGCGGATGTAATCGCCACCCAGGTGTGACAGCAATCTACGTTGATGCACTGAACCGTCTGCTCAATCGTTAGCTCCGATAAACGGCGCGATGTACGGATCCGTGCAATATGGTTGCAGTGAGGGCAACGTAGACGCATCAGGCACCTCCATTCAGGGCGGCTTCAACCTTGGCCAGCTGATACGACAGCATCGTTACCGCCTGCGTCAGCTCTCGCTGTGCAGACAACAGCTCTGCACGGTTGTGGCCATCAAGCAGCGCTGTAAAAGCCACCGTGGCTTCAGAAGTCTCTTTGATCAGGCCACTCAGAGCACCCGTTGTAAATACCGGCGCAGATAGATTGGTGCCAATCTGGCGACAAGCCAGACACAGCGGCCGTAGGTAATCATCCAGCGCGCTCATTCGCAGATCTTCCGGCAGTGCCGCCAGAACAGACTTGGCAAAGTTAGCCGGTAGGTGATTAGTTTCCTTTGTTACATCATCCAGCCAGCGCCAGATGCGCTCACTGTTGGTAGCAACGCGGCTATAGGCATCTTTGCTCGGTGGGTCAAAATCAATACCGGTATCTGCAGGTCCGCCAATGCGCTCATGTGTCTCAACGATCTGCATCGCCACCGATTGGCGACTCATGCCATCGCGCTTACGCCATGCCTCTACGTGGTGGCGCAATATCCCGATCAATGTATGAGAACCGGTATTCATGACTTAGGCCGCCTTTGTATCTACAGTGTCTTGATTAGCGGACGATTCACCAGATTTGGTGAATGTGTTCATACCAATCAGGAACAGACGACGTGCAAGGAACGACCGTGAACACCCCGACTTTTTGGCAAGGCTCTCTGCCTGCTTCAGCTCATTTGGCATCAACCGCAGTGCGATGGGTTTGCCGGTGGCTAGTCCGTCTGGGTTGTAGGTTTTCTTGTTTCGCTGCATGATGGTCTCGTTAAGTGTTACAGACGCAATGTATACCCAGAAATGGTGAAATGCAAGAGAAAATTTATCAAAAATGGCAAATAGGGGAGCGGCTCGCCATGGAGCGGGCTCGCCTTGGCTATAACCAGACGGATTTCGCCGCGATTGGCGGGGTGGCTATCAATACCCAGGTGCGCTATGAAAAAAACAGTAGTGAGCCCACCGCTGGGTATCTGCTCAACATCCGGGAAAAGGGTGCGGACTTGATGTACATCCTTACTGGCAGCCGATCTCTGATGGCATCTGATGGCCGGGCTGTCTATGAATCCACAAGAAAAGATGGGTTTCAGACAGGTGGTCAATTGCTAGCGGCAGAGGCTGCTGTACTAGATCTAGCATCTGATGATGCCGAACTGTTAGTCACTCTGGCTAAAAAACTGGCAAATACCTAGTAGTTCTAATGGGTAATTGGCTTTGCTCAAGTGTTACACTTAAACAAAGCACAAACAGGGCGGCCCATGGGAATACTCAGCAAGTTGATCTCTTTGTTTTCCGGATCCAGATCCGAGCCACGGGCCTCTGCTCCGATCAGCCAAGCACCATCGAGAATCGGCGAATCACATAGCCATCGTGTGAATGAATGGGTCGAGAACCAGAAGAAGGTCACACCAAAAAAGAAACGCACGAAGCCAGCATCTAGGACGCCAATTGATAGCGTTGCGTTCTCGTATCAAGACAGAGACGGGAACTATACGGATCGAACAGTTGATGTCTTCAGCAGCGACGATGAATACTTTGAGGGCTTCTGTCACTCACGCCTTGGTACTCGCACATTCAAGGTCAGACGAGTATCTGGCTTGGTGATATCTGTTGAAACTGGTGAGGCTATGAAGCCTCAGGCATGGCTGAGAAAGATCTACAACGTGCCAAGCAACTCTCATGTGATTAGCGGCAATGAGAGGCTTGCAAAGTTCAATGCCAATAAAAAGCCAAATAGTAGCCATGCAGATATTGATGCTAGATCTAATGGAGAGCGTAGGCAGATTTTATTTTCTGGGTTTGATAAGGACCATAGAGCAGACCTTGAGGAAACTGCCGAGGCTCTCGGCATCGCCACCAGCACGGTCAAGTATCGCCTTCGCGAGGCCATCGAGTTTCTCAAAGCGCGCGCCACAGATCCAAACCTGAAGGCACGCTAACCTTTCACCA
>CALKUR010000083.1 GCA_937996725.1 uncultured Dechloromonas sp.
TGTCGTCCCAGAAAGCGATCAGCTTGCCCAGGCCCAACGTGCCGGCCAGCGAACAGGCTTCGTGCGAGACACCTTCCATCAGGCAGCCGTCGCCCATGAAGGCATAGGTGTAGTGGTTTACGATGGTGTGGCCATCGCGGTTGAATTCAGCAGCTAAGAGTTTTTCGTTGATCGCCATGCCGACGGCGTTGGCGATACCCTGGCCGAGCGGACCAGTCGTGGTTTCAACGCCAGCGGTGTAGCCATATTCCGGGTGGCCCGGGGTACGGCTATGTAGCTGGCGGAATTGTTTGAGGTCTTCGATGGTCAGGTCGTAGCCGCTCAGGTGGAGCAGGGCGTAGAGCAGCATCGAACCGTGGCCGTTGGAAAGTACGAAACGGTCGCGGTTGGGCCAGGCGGGGTTGGCCGGGTTGTGGCTAAGGTGCTGACGCCAGAGAACTTCGGCAATTTCGGCCATGCCGAGCGGCATGCCGGGGTGGCCGGAGTTGGCCTGCTGGACAGCATCCATGGCCAGGGCGCGAATCGCGCCGGTGAGTTCGTTATAGGCCGGCGCGGCAGGTGCGGGGCGGGCAGGACGGGAGGGTGTGTTGGCGGCAGACAGGGAGGACACGACAAAGGCCCGGCAAAAGACGCAATTATCGGCTAAAACGGGCGTGGCTGCAAAGAATCGGGGCAGTTGGCTCTCCCAAAAACCAGAAAGTCTTTTGGGGGAGGGCAATTACAGCGGAGAGTTCAGGCGCACCCTGGAATGGCGTTTGGTTGTTGGGTTAAAAACTACAGGTAATTCAAAGCAGTATGCGGGGTCAAGTTTGGCTCGATTTGCGACGCTTTTTGTCGATGAGAGCCGGGCTTGCCCCGCGTGCTGCTAAACCTTGATATAGAGGGATCTCAGCCCTGGTGATACGACGTAACGCGCTCGACTTCGTTCTTCGAGCCGAGGATGACCGGGACACGCTGGTGCAGAGTTGTCGGTTGCACGTCCAAAATCCGCTCGCGCCCGGTAGTTGCGGCACCGCCAGCTTGCTCGACCAGCATAGCCATCGGGTTGGCTTCGTACAATAAACGCAACTTACCGCCCTGTTTGGCGACTTTAGCGTCCATTGGATACATGAAGACGCCGCCGCGCGACAGGATACGGTGCACGTCGGCGACCATGGAAGCGACCCAGCGCATATTGAAGTCTTCACCGCGTGGCCCCGTTTTGCCAGCCAGCATTTCGGCGACGTAGCGCTGCACCGGTGCTTCCCAGTGACGCTGGTTCGACATATTGATGGCGAATTCGCGGGTGTCTTCCGGAATCGACAAGTTTTCCTGCGTCAGGCGGAAGGTACCGATCTCGCGATCCAGCGTGAAGACGTGCACGCCGTGGCCAAACGTTAGCACCAGTTGGGTGTTCGGGCCGTACACGGCATAACCGGCGGCGACTTGTTTGCAACCCTTTTGCAGGAAGGCATCGCCGTTTTCGAGGTTGGCGCCTTCAGGGGCTTTGAGTACCGAGAAAATGGTGCCGACTGAGATGTTCACATCAATATTAGAGGAGCCATCGAGCGGATCGAAGACCAACAGGTATTCGCCCTTCGGGTAACGATTCGGAATACAAAAGGGCAGATCCATTTCTTCCGAGGCCATAGCGGCGAGGTGGCCGCCCCATTCGTTGGCATCGAGCAGAATTTCGTTGGAGATCACATCCAGCTTCTTCTGGACTTCGCCTTGCACGTTGTCGGTACCGGCGCTGCCCATGGCTTCTCCGAGGTTGCCCTTGCCGATGGCGATGGCAATCGCTTTACAGGCCCGCGCCACCACTTCAATCAGTAGGCGCAGATTCGGATCCAGATTGTTGTGCGTGCGTTGCTGTTCGATCAGGAAGCGGGACAGAGGAATGCGCATGATGAAAACCGAGCCAGTAAATATTAGGTGTGATTGTACATCCGCTGCTCGCGGAGCCATGCCTGCCACTCGGCCCAGACGCCGGGGGCGGCAGCGGTGTAGGCAGTTGGTTGTAGCCGATCGGTTGCCGCGGTGTCACCGAGTGCCGCGCTGTGACCGCCGGCTTCGGTCAGGATCAGACGGCCTGCGGCGGCATCCCAAGGCATTTGTCCGCCGTGGATATAGGCTTGGATTTGACCAGAAGCCAACGCGCACCATTCCAGCGTGCTGGCACCGAGGCTGCGCCAACCCCGCCAAGGTGCCGACTGATCGGAGCTTTGCGTTAAGCCGGAGGGCGAAATGTTGGCGATGGTTTGGCGCAATGCTTGCGGCAGATACGTCATGTCGACACCGACCAGCGAGGCTCGGAGCGCTCTCTCAGTGATGGGCAAACGGAGTCGTTGGTTGTTGCAAAATGCGCCGCCGCCCAATGAAGCATGCCAGAGGCTATCGAGCGCGGGTGCATAGGTGACACCGACCACGGCTTTGCCCTGATGCATGAGCGCGACCGAAATGGCATACCAGGGCAAGCCTGAAACAAAGTTGGTGGTGCCATCAACGGGGTCGGCGATCCATAACGGGGTATGGCTTTGATTGGCTTCGGTCCAGAGTGCCGATTGCACATCGGGGGAACTTTCTTCACCGAGCAACGGTGCCGGGTAGATATCTGGTAGCACCTGCGCTAACGCTTGTTGAACCGCGGTATCGGCCTCGCTTAATAAGCTGCCATCAGCTTTGTGGTCGACACGCAGCGATTGCCAGCGAGGCGATACCTCCCGAGCGGCAACTTCACGTAGTAGGACGGCCACAGTATCGGCGCAGCTAGACCAGAGTGCGGTATCGGAAATCAGCGGATCAGACATGCGCTCTATAATACAAGCATGGTGATCCCACGGTTCTATGTCCCTCAGCCGCTTATCGTCGGCGAATCTGTGACGCTGCCCGAAGTAGTAGCGAATCACGCTGTACGCGTGCTGCGATTGCAGGCGGGCGACCCGATGGTGTTGTTTAACGGTGAAGGTGGTAGCTACGCAGGCGTGTTGCAGCCGCAGACAGCGGATGCGCCGGATACGCAGAAGGCGAAGCGTGAAGGGAAGCAGTCGCGTGCCAGCAAGCAGCTCGCAGTGCAGGTGCTGTTGAATGCATTTGAACCCGATGATCGGGCAAGTCCCTTGCGCATTAGCCTATGGCAGGGTGTATCTGCTGCCGAGCGTATGGATTTCACCTGGCAGAAATCCGTAGAGCTGGGGGTGCATTGTTGTGTGCCTGTAGAAACCCGGCGTTGTGTGACCAAACTGGATGGCGCTCGCGCGGAGAAGCGTCACGCGCATTGGCAGGGCGTGCTTGTGGCGGCTGCCGAGCAGTGCGGCTTAAACCGATTGCCCGAACTGATGCCGGTGCAGACCCTCAGCGATGCGTTGAAGGTACCGGCCACAGGCGTTCGTGTCATGCTCGACCCCGATGCGACCGAGAGCTATCCAGCGTGGCTCGAACGTCAGAAGGGTCTGAACGCGCTGACGATTTTGATCGGGCCGGAGGGTGGCTTCGCGCCGGAAGAAATTGATGCGGCCAAAGCCGCCGGGTTTCTTTGCTTCCGTTTGGGCCCGCGCGTGTTCAGAACGGAGACAGCTGGGCCGGTGGCGCTTGCGGTAACGCAGGCCATTGCGGGCGATTTGCGTTGATCTGCGGTAATATTGGCCGCTTGAATTCTGCTGGCGGAGATTGCCGTGCCTGATCCGAATTTTGTTGCCTGGTTCCGTTCGGTTGCGCCCTATATTAATAGCTTCCGAGGGAAGACCTTTGTCATCGCCGTCGGTGGCAAGGCGATTAGCGGCCCCTTGGCCAAAACCTTTGCCTACGACATTAATCTGCTCGCCAGCCTGGGCATTCGCCTGGTGGTGGTCCACGGTGCACGCCCACAGATCGAAGAAGAGTTGCGTGACCGTGGTCTGCCTTCACAATTTCACGGCAATTACCGGGTGACCGATGCCGATACGCTGGATTGCGTATTGCACGCCGTCGGTAGTGTCTACCTCGAAATCGAGGCGCTGCTCTCGCAAGGTCTGCCGAATACCCCGATGGCGGGCAATACCATGCGGGTGATCAGCGGTAATTTCCTGACGGCACGGCCGCTCGGTGTGATCGACGGCGTCGATATGCAATACGCCGGGGTTGTGCGCAAGGTCGATGTGGAAGGTATGCGCGCGCAGCATTCGCTGGGTAATATTGTGCTGCAGTCCTGCCAGGGGCCGAGTCCGTCAGGCGAGATTTTTAACCTCGCCATGGAAGAGGTGGCCGAGGCAGTGGCGATTGCGCTGCGCGCCGACAAGCTGATCTATATTGGTGACACTGCCGGTGCCCTGGAAGAAGACGGCACGCTGATCGACGAGCTGACGACCGATGCCGCCGACCAATTATTGAAGCGGGGTGACTGGCTGTCGCCGGATATGCGCCGGTTCCTCCCATGCTCCATTCGTGCCAGCCGGGCAGGCGTGAGCCGGGTTCACCTGGTCGGTTACGATGATGACGGCTCGATGATTCTCGAGCTGTTTACCCACGATGGCGTCGGAACGATCGTGACGCGCGATTCGCTGGATCGTTTGCGCGATGCCCGGCCGGACGATATCGCCGGCTTGCTGGCCATCATTGAACCGCTGGAACAGGATGGCACCCTGGTGCCGCGCCCCAGAGAGCGCATCGAGCAAGAGGTAAGCCAGTTCACGGTTCTGGAACACGATAACGTGATCGTCGGTTGTGCCGCACTCTATATTCTCGATAGCGAAAATGCCGAACTGGCCTGTCTCGCCGTTGATAACGACCATCGGGAGTGGGGTTATGGCGAACGTCTGATGCAGGTGATTGAAGGACGGGCTAGGGCGCAGGGCATCCGCCGTCTCTATGTATTGACGACGCGTACCTCGCACTGGTTCATCGAGCGGGGATATCAGCCCGCAGTCGTTGAAGACCTGCCAGATCGCAAACGCGAGATGTACAACTATCAGCGCAATTCCAAGGTCTTTGTGAAGGCCCTCTAATCATGACTCACAGGAAATAACGATATGGCACGTATGGTTCAATGCATCAAACTGGGCAAAGAGGCAGAGGGTATGGACTTTGCACCCATGCCGGGTGCGATGGGCAAGAAGCTGTTTGATTCGGTTTCCAAGGAAGCCTGGCAGCAGTGGGTGAAACTGCAGACGATGATCATTAACGAAAACCGGCTGAATTTGGCCGATGCCCGCCATCGCGAATATCTGCGTGAGCAGTGTGAAAAGCATTTCTTTGGCGAGGGTGCGGATCAGGTGGAGGGGTTCTCGCCCCCGAAGGCCTGATTCAACGCGCTGGGTGACCGGCCGTAAAAAAGGGGTCTGGTTCGCACCAGGCCCCTTTTGTTTTGGGTTTAACGGATGGTCACGGTCGTCGACTGGTCTTCACACCGTTGGCGGTACCCAGCAGGAGTACATCGGCACCACGGCGCGCGAACAAGCCATTGGTCACAGTCCCGACGATCTGGTTGAGCGTCGATTCGAAGGCCGCCGGGTCGCTAATCGACAGGCCTGACACGTCGAGAATCTGATTGCCGTTATCGGTGATGAAGCCTTCGCGTAGTGTCGGCGTGCCGCCAAGTTTGGAGACTGCGCGCGCAACCTGAGCAACGGCCATCGGAATCACTTCGATCGGCAGTGGAAAGCGACCAAGTGTCCCGACGAGTTTCGAGTCGTCGGCGATACAGATAAATTGGTCGGCGACAGCGGCAATGATTTTTTCTCGGGTCAGAGCACCGCCACCACCCTTGATCATCGAAAATCCGGAATCGATCTCATCGGCACCGTCGACGTAAATCGGAAGCGACTCGACATCATTCAGATCAAAGAGCGGGATTCCGATGGCGGTGAGTTTCTCTGCAGTCGCTTTTGAACTGGCGACTGCGCCTCGGATTTTTTCGCGGATCGGCACTAGGGCATCGATGAATAGATTGGCAGTCGATCCAGTGCCAACCCCCAGAATAGAGCCTTTTGGCAGGTTTGCAGCAACGTAGTCAGCGGCGGCATTGGCAACAGATTTTTTCAGTGCGGCTTGTTGTTCGGGTGACATGAGGCGATCTCGATGAGCAATAGAGACGATGGAAAACACGGCGTATTATCCGCGGAAATTTTTGTCGTGACAGCATTAGGTGGTGCTTGTTGAAACGTGTCGACGTTGCACTTACGAAACTGCGTTCGAAGTGTGCACGAACAAAATGTCACACTTTCTTCAATTAATTGAAGATTTGCACAAAAAAATCTTTACACGGTTCGATAAGTGTATAAACTGTGCTTACCAAATCCCTTCTGGAAGGAGACGTAGATGTCAACAGAAACCACTTCGTTCACGACGCTGGCCGCAACGCTGGCTGCAAAAAAACCGGCTGCAAAAAAAGCTGCCGCGAAGAAGCCTGCTGCAAAGAAGAAAGTTGCTGCTAAGAAGCCCGCAGCGAAGAAGGTAGCCGCTAAGCGCCCAGCCGCTAAGAAGGTTGCTGCAAAGCGCCCAGCTGCTAAGAAGGTTGCCGCTAAGCGCCCAGCCGCCAAGAAGGCCGCTGCAAAGCGTCCGGCCGCCAAGAAGGTTGCCGCTAAGCGCCCAGCAGTGAAGAAGGTCGTCAAGAAGGTTGCTCCTAAGAAAGTGACCAAGAAGGCCGTCAAGAAGACTGCAAAGAAAGCTGGTAAGAAGAAGTAATTCTTCGTAGCAGTAGCAACAAACAAAAACCCCCACGTTTCGGCGTGGGGGTTTTTGTTTGTGGGTAGTCTACGTGCCAGCGATTCGCTATTTCTTTTTCTGAGGAGGGAGGTCCGTACAGGCACCTTCAGCCACTTCAGCTGCTAGACCAACCGATTCGCACAAGGTTGGGTGCGGATGAATCGTGTGACCCATATCGGCTGCATCACAACCCATTTCGATCGCCAGGCAGACTTCACCGATCAGATCACCGGCATGGGTGCCGACAATGCCGCCACCGATGATCCGGTGCGTCTCGGCATCAAACAGCAGCTTGGTGAAGCCTTCATCGCGGCCATTGGCAATGGCTCGGCCAGATGCCGCCCACGGGAACATGGCCTTGGTGAACTTGCGGCCGTTGGCCTTGCACTGTTCTTCGGTCAGGCCTGCCCAAGCCACTTCCGGGTCGGTATAAGCGACCGATGGGATCTGCAGCGGATCAAAGACACGCTTATGGCCCGCCGCCACTTCTGCTGCCACGTGACCTTCGTGCACGGCCTTATGGGCCAGCATCGGTTGCCCGACCAGGTCGCCGATCGCGAAGATATGGGGCACGTTGGTGCGCATCTGGTTATCGACCTTGATGAAGCCACGCTCATCAACAATCACGCCCGCCTTATCGGCCGCCAGCTTGCCACCATTGGGTGAACGACCCACGGCGACCAGCACGCGGTCGTAGGATCCGGCCGCGGGCGTTTCGGCACCATTGGCACCCTCAAACTGGACCGCAATACCGGCAGACTCCGCTTTGGCGGCCACGCACTTGGTGTTGAGCATCACGCGGTTGAATCGCGAGAGGTTCATCTTTTCCCAAACCTTGACCAAGTCGCGGTCTGCGCCTGGCATCAGGCCCGGGCCCAACTCGACTACATCAATTTGCGTGCCCAGCGTGGCATAGACCGTGGCCATTTCTAGACCGATAATGCCGCCGCCAACGACCAGCATGCGCTTCGGAATATCTTTAAGTTCCAGCGCACCGGTCGAATCAACGACGCGTATATCCACCGGCATGAACGGCAGCTTGATCGACTGCGATCCGGCGGCAATGATGGCTTGTTTGAAGCGGATGACCTTCTTCTCGCCGGTGGTCTTTTGACCGTCACCCGAAGTGACATCGACGCTCATATGGTGGGCATCGATGAATTGGCCGAGACCACGGACCTGTTGTACTTTGCGGCCTTTGGCCATGCCGGCAAGACCGCCCGTCAGTTTACCGACGACCTTTTCTTTGTGCTCGCGCAGTTTTTCGACCGATACCTTGGCAGAGGCCATCTCGACAATGCCGAGCTCGTGCAGATGGGTGACTTCCTCCATCACACCGGCGATATGCAGGAGCGCTTTAGAAGGAATACAGCCGACATTCAAGCAAACACCGCCCAGGGTGCCGTAGCGTTCGACGATGACGGTGTTAAGGCCTAGATCGG
This sequence comes from uncultured Dechloromonas sp., assembly GCA_937996725.1. Lineage (GTDB taxonomy): Bacteria > Pseudomonadota > Gammaproteobacteria > Burkholderiales > Rhodocyclaceae > Fluviibacter. The sequence goes on from CALKUR010000083.1 coordinate 8,103, forward strand.
CGGCACGGAAGGCGGCCGAATAACCGCCAGGGCCACCACCGAGTACCAGCATGTCGCAGTCGACATCGACTGGGCCAGTGTATCCGGTGGCTGGAATTGGAGCGGCGGCAACGCTCGGTGCTGACGGTGCTGGCGTCGGTGCGGCGGCAGGCGTAGTTGCCGCGGGTGCGGTTGTAGGCCCATCACTGGCCTCTACGCGTGCGACGATGGTGCCTTCGCCAATTCGATCACCCAGTTTGACCAGCACTTCCTTGACGGTACCGGCAGCAGAGGCGGGCACATCCATGGTGGCTTTGTCGGATTCCAAAGTGACGAGGGCATCGTCTACTTTGATGACATCACCCGGTTTGACGAACACTTCAATGACCGGGACATCGGTGAAGTCACCGATGTCCGGAACTTTAATGTCGATAATTTGGCTCATGCTTGCTTCCTCAGAGGGCTACGCGACGGAAGTCCGCCAGCAGTTGCGCCAGATACACATTAAAGCGGGTGGCCAGTGCGCCATCGATCACGCGGTGGTCTGCGGTGAGCGACAGCGGTAGGGTCAAGCGCGGCACAAACTGCTTGCCGTCCCACACCGGTTTCATGGCGCTCTTATTGACGCCGAGAATGGCCACTTCCGGGGCATTCACGATCGGGGCGAAATACGTGCCGCCGATGCCGCCCAGCGACGAGATGGTGAAGCAAGCGCCTTGCATATCGGCCGGCTTGAGTTTCCCATCGCGCGCCTGTTTGGCCAGATCACCCGATTCTTGCGCCAGCTCGAAGACGGACTTCTTGTCGGCGTTCTTGACGACTGGAACCATTAGACCATTGGGCGTATCAGCGGCAAAGGCGATATTGAAGTACTGCTTCATCACCAAATTGTCGCCGTCGATGGACGAATTAAACTCTGGATACTTTTGCAGGGCTTTCACGCAGGCCTTGATCAGGAAGGCAAGCATGGTCAGCTTGGCACCGCCACCCTTTTCATTTTCCTTATTCAGCTGAACGCGGAATGCTTCGAGTTCGGTGATGTCGGCATCTTCGTGATACGTCACGGCCGGAATCATCACCCAGTTGCGCGATAGGTTCTGGCCAGAGATCTTCTTGATGCGTGACAGCGGTTGAACGTCGATTGGGCCAAACTTGGCGAAATCGACCTTCGGCCAAGGTAATAGATCGAGACCAGCACCGCCACCGCCAGCGGCTACGGCTTTTCCCGGAACCACGCCGGTGGTCATGGCACCCTTCACGAAACCGGTGATGTCTTCACGCAGAATACGGTTCTTGGGACCGGTCGCTTTGACTTGCGTCAGATCGACACCGAGCTCACGCGCGTAGGCACGGATGGTTGGGCTGGCGTGGACAGCGCTGCCGAGTGGAATGCTCGGCAGTGAGGCAGCCGCTGCGCTTGTCGGTGCCGCGGCTACGGGGGTTGCAGTAACCGCTGCTGGCGGACTTGCCACAGGGGCAGCGGCGGGTGCCGGTGCGGCCGTTGGCGCGTTTGCTGTGGCAGCACCGCTCTCCAGGCGCACGATGACCGAGCCTTCGCCCACTTTGTCGCCGAGTTTGACCAAGACTTCTTTCACGGTGCCGGCGGCTGACGACGGGACGTCCATCGTGGCCTTGTCCGACTCCAGCGTGACGAGTGCGTCATCAACTTTGACCACATCGCCGGGCTTTACGAAGACTTCAATGACGGGCACTTCCGCAAAGTCGCCGATGTCCGGAACCTTGACGTCCACGATGCCGCCGCCGGCAGCCGGTGCGGCCGCTTGGGGTGCGGGAGCCACTGGGGCCGGCGCGGGTGCAGCGGCCGCGGGTGCGGCAGTGGCCGCATCGCTGGCTTCCACGCGAACAACCACGGTGCCTTCACCGATTTTGTCGCCCAGTTTTACCAAGACTTCCTTAACGACGCCGGCAGCCGAGGCGGGCACATCCATGGTGGCTTTGTCCGACTCCAGGGTGACGAGCGCATCGTCCACCTTGATGACATCACCGGGTTTTACAAACACCTCAATCACGGGGACTTCGGTGAAATCGCCGATGTCGGGGACTTTGATATCGATCAGTTGACTCATGTTCGTGTTCCCCTTAGACCGTCATCGGGTTAGGTTTGTTCGGATCCAGCTGGTACTTCTTGATCGCGGCGGCAACCTTGTCGCGGCCAATCGTGCCATCGTCGGCCAGTGCCTTGAGCGCAGCGACCGTGACCCAGTGGCGATCGACTTCGAAGAAGTTGCGTAGGTGCTCGCGGGTATCCGAGCGACCGAAACCGTTGGTGCCCAGGGCGATGTAGTTTTTCTTGATGAACGGACGGATCTGTTCGGCATAGAGCTTGATGTAGTCCGTTGCCGCGATGACCGGGCCACTGGTATTGCCCAGCTTAGATTCCACATGCGAGACACGTTGTGGATCGGTCGGATGCAGCATATTCCAGCGAGCAACATCTTCGCCATCACGGGCCAGTTCGTTGAAGCTCGGACAGCCCCACAGATCTGATTCCACACCCCAGTCTTTACGCAGCAGTTCTGCTGCGGCGATGACTTCACGGAAGATGGTGCCCGAACCCAGCAGCTGTACGCGCGGACCGTTGCCGGCGTTGCCTTTCTTGAACTGGTACATGCCCTTGAGGATGTCGGGTGCGGCACCTGCCGGCATTTCCGGATGCTCGTAATTTTCGTTCATCACGGTCAGGTAGTAGAAGATGTCTTCCTGATCCTGGTGCATGCGGCGCATGCCGTCCTGAGCGATCACGGCCACTTCATACTGGAAGGTGGGGTCGTAAGAGACGCAGTTCGGAATCATGTTAGCCAGCAGCAGGCTGTGGCCATCTTCGTGCTGCAGACCTTCGCCATTCAGCGTGGTGCGGCCGGCGGTACCGCCGATCAGGAAGCCGCGGGCGCGCTGATCGGCGGCTGCCCAGCACAGATCTAACGTACGCTGCAGACCAAACATCGAGTAGCAGATGTAGAACGGGATCGTTTGCACGCCATGTACCGAGTACGAGGTAGCGGCAGCGATCCAGTCGCTCATGGCGCCGGCTTCGTTGATGCCTTCCTGCAGCACTTGGCCGTCCTTGCTTTCCTTGTAGAACATGAGCTGATCATGATCTTCCGGCACGTAGTTCTGGCCTTCTTGGTTCCAGATGCCCACCGCGCGGAACATGCCTTCCATACCAAACGTGCGGGACTCATCCGGCACGATGGGAACCACATTACGGCCGACCTGCTTATCCTTCAGCATCATGTTCATGATGCGGACGATCGCCATAGTGGTCGAGAGTTCGCGGCCTTCGCCCGATGCCTTGAGGAGTGCGTCAAACGTCGACAACGGCGGAATCGCCAGAGGTTCAGCCTTGCGACGACGTTGCGGGAGAAAGCCGCCCAATGCCATCCGGCGATCCCGCATGTATTGATACTCAGGTGAATCCTCGGCGAATTTTAGATAGGGCAAGGTTTCGAGGTGTTCGTCTTTAATCGGTAGCGAGAAGCGATTACGGTGGTGGCTGATATGCTCCTTGTCCATTTTCTTCTGCTGGTGGGAGGTGTTCATCGCCTCACCGGCCTTGCCCATGCCGAAGCCTTTAATCGTCTTGGCCAGAATTAACGTGGGTTGCCCTTTGTGTTTGACCGCGCGATCGTAAGCAGCGTAGATCTTGAAGATGTCGTGGCCGCCACGATTCAGTTGCCAGATTTCATCGTCGGTCCAGTCGGCGACTAGGGCCTTCAATTCCGGTGTGTTGAAGAAGTGTTCGCGGACATACGCGCCGTCCTTCGACTTGAACGTCTGATATTCGCCATCGCATAGATCCATCATGCGCTGCTTCAGAATGCCCTTCGTATCACGTTGGAAGAGTGCATCCCAATGCGTCCCCCAGATTAATTTGACCACATTCCAACCGGCACCGCGGAACTCGGATTCTAGTTCCTGAATGATCTTGCCGTTACCCCGTACCGGGCCATCGAGGCGCTGCAGGTTGCAGTTGATCACGAAGATCAGGTTGTCGAGCTTTTCGCGACCAGCCATGCCGATAGCGCCCAGCGATTCGACTTCGTCGGTTTCGCCATCGCCAAGGAATGCCCAGACTTTGCGTTGTGCTGCCTTTTCGGCATTGATGAGGTTGCGGCTCGCGAGGTACTTCATAAAGCGAGCCTGATAGATCGCCTGGATAGGACCCAGACCCATCGATACCGTGGGGAACTGCCAGAAGTCGGGCATCAGCCACGGGTGCGGGTAGGAGGAAATTCCTTTGCCGTTGGTTTCTTGGCGGAAATGATCAAGCTGATCTTCGGTCAATCGACCGAGCATGAAAGCGCGCGCGTAAACGCCTGGCACCGAGTGGCCTTGGAAGAAAATCAGATCGCCATCGTGGTTGGCCGAGGGTGCGTGCCAGAAATGCGAAAAGCCGACATCGTAGAGCGCAGCAGCGGAGGCAAAGGAGGCAATGTGGCCACCGACATTTGTGTGCTTGTTGGCGCGTAAGACCATTGCCATCGCATTCCAACGAATATAAGAGTGAATCTTGATCTCCATGTCGGCGTTGCCCGGATATTTGGGCTGCAGTGCCGCTGGAATCGTGTTCACATATTCCGTCGTGGCGGAGTAGGGGATATCAATGCCCTTGCCACGCGCTTCGGAGATTAGCGTTTCAATCAGGTAGTGCGCACGCTCGTCGCCTTCGTTACTGATGACGCCGGCGAGGGCGTCTTTCCATTCACGGGTTTCCTGCGGATCCGCATCGTTTGACTGACCCGGAACGAGATTGTTTTCGTTTGCTACCGACATGCTGCCTCCTCCTGATGCGGGCGCGGAATCCAAGCGTCCGCAGTGCCGCGTTTTAATGAGCAACCTGACCGACTATAGCGGTATGTGCGACTGCAAAGTTCCGCGCCGCACAACCGGTAACGGGTGGTGCTTTGTCTCTGTAGCGTTTTATAATGTGAAACAACGTCTTGTTATATGAAAATACTAGAGCGTCCAATAATGGACGTCAAGCATTCTGCTTAGCGACGGCTGAAGACCGTGGCATGATCGCCACATGACGTCATCACACCGAGCAATTGCGCGGGCGCTAAGTCGACAGCACGACACCGAGCCACGCCTGTTATTTCATAAGGCCGAGGATCTGGTCGAAGCCAGCCATTGGCGGGCGGTATTGCGCGAAGCCGGTGTGCCGGTCTTGGAACTAAATGATGCGCATGGCGTCGGGGAAGAGGCTTGGCTCAACGCAGCACAGGCGTTCTCCGTGGAGTTTCTGACGCCGGTCGTGCTGTTGGGCGGCTCCGCAGCGGGGGCTGCAAAGGATTTGTCCCTAGACGCGCAGGTTCTGGTGGATCAGCGCCCGATTGAAGACCCTGATTGGCTGCGTACCCGGCAGGTGGCGCTGACGCGTGCTGTAGAAACCTCCACGCTGAATCAGGAGTTTCGACGCAGCCGGGAACGCACGGGGTGGATCAGGATCGGGTGGCAACCGGACGCCGCGCTAGACGAAGGTAATGGGTTGTTGTTGGCCTGGAGTAGTCCGCTGCCTTTGCGCCGAATCAGGGACTTCGCGGCGCGGTGTCCGGAAATCACGCTTGTGGCACCAGACGCCGAAGCCCTCGCTGCTGAGGTTGCTGCGCAGGGAATATCGGTGTCTGGCTGGCGGTTTGCAGTAAAATAGCGGCCTATGGCAAATCAAACACCCACTCAGATTCTCGATGGCGCCGCGTTGGCCAAACGCTTGCGCGCCGAATTCAAAATTCGTGCTGATGAATTGGCTCTGCAAGGAACTCGCCCGGGCCTAGCCGTCATCCTGGTCGGCGAAAACCCGGCCTCGCAAGTTTATGTGCGTAACAAGATCAAAGCCTGTCACGAAGCGGGCATGGTCTCGTTCGATTTTCCGTTTCCGGCCGATGTGGCACCGAAGCTCGTGCTGGACAAAATTGCCGAACTGAATAATGACCCGGCCGTGCACGGCATTCTGGTTCAATTGCCATTGCCGCCTCAGTTTGACGAAGCCGAAGTCCTGACGGCGATCCGACCTGAGAAGGATGTCGATGGCTTTCATGCAGCCAATGTGGGTGCGCTCATGCAGGGGGATCCACGCTTTATTCCCTGCACGCCCTACGGCGTGATGAAACTGCTGGCTGAAACCGGCGTTGATCTCAATGGCAAAGAAGCCGTGGTGATTGGCCGTTCCAATATTGTTGGCAAGCCGATGGCGATGTTGCTGTTGCATGCAGGCTGTACGGTGACCGTGTGCCATTCGCGCACCAAAGATCTTGCTGCCCACACGCGTCGCGCCGATATTTTGGTTGCCGCCATTGGTAAGCCGAAGTTTGTGACCGCTGATATGGTCAAGCCGGGTGCGCTGGTGATTGATGTGGGTATTAACCGCCTGCCACCGGAAGCCGGTGGTGGTTTGTGCGGTGATGTGGATTTTGACGCTGTTAGACCGATTGCCGGTGCCATTACCCCCGTACCGGGTGGCGTTGGTCCAATGACCATTGCCATGTTGCTGGCCAATACGCTCACCTCGGCTGAGCGTTTCGCGGAAGGAATCGTGCAATGAGTACCGATAAAAAAACGCCGTTGGTGGGTATTGTCATGGGGTCAGATTCTGATTGGCCGACGATGCAAGCCGCCGCCGTGATGCTCAAGGAATTGGGTGTCCCGTTTGAAGCGCGTGTCGTGTCAGCCCACCGCACGCCGGATCTGTTATTTGAATACGCCGAAGCTGCTGCTGGACGTGGTCTGCAGGCCATCATCGCCGGTGCCGGCGGCGCAGCGCATCTACCGGGTATGCTGGCGGCAAAAACTGCCGTGCCGGTACTGGGCGTGCCGGTACAGTCGAAAGCCTTGTCAGGTGTCGATTCGTTGCATTCCATCGTGCAGATGCCGAAGGGGATTCCGGTAGCCACCTTTGCGATCGGTGAAGCCGGTGCTGCCAATGCAGCGTTGTTTGCCGTTGCCATGCTGGCGAATAACGATGCGGCGCTGAACCAGCGTCTGCAGCAATTCCGCCAGCAACAATCGGCCAAAGTGCTGGCCATGAAATTGCCGGAAGTCTGATGAAGAAATCGTTTATTCCAGCACCCGCGGTGCTGGGGATGCTCGGTGGCGGCCAACTTGGCCGCTATTTCGTTATGGCTGCCCACGAACTGGGTTATCAGGTCTGGGTTCTGGATCCGGATGAAGACAGCCCGGCCGGTCGCATCGCAGATCGCCACCTGTGTGCAGCCTACGATGATGCCACTGCGCTGGCTGAGTTAGCGGCTGGTTGCGCCGCTGTGACCACCGAGTTTGAAAACGTACCGGCCGAAACGCTGGCGATTCTGGGTGAGCAGGTGCCGGTGCATCCTTCGGCCGCTGCTGTCTCGGTGTGTCAGGACCGCATCGCCGAAAAGACTTTCCTGAAGGTGAATGGACTGCCACATGGCCCATTCGCCGAAATCAATTCTCTGGAAGACTTACACGCTGCGCCAGCGCATCTTTTTCCAGGCATTCTGAAAGCCGCACGTCTGGGTTACGACGGCAAAGGCCAGGCGGTGGTGGATGACCGCGCATCGGCTGAAGCCGCCTGGATCGATCTGGGCAGCGTACGTTGCATCCTCGAAGCCAAACTGCCGTTGGATTATGAAATCTCGGTCGTGCTAGCACGAGGTCAGGACGGTAGTGTGAAGGCTTTTCCGTCGGCTGAAAACCGCCATCGCAACGGCATTCTGGATGTGAGCGTCGTACCTGCTTGGGGCTCTGTGTGCGTCACGGATAACGCGTGTGAAGTGGCGGAAAAACTCGCCGGATGTCTGGGCTATGTGGGTACGCTGGGTGTTGAGTTCTTCGTCACGCGCGGTCAACTCGTGGTGAATGAAATGGCGCCGCGGCCGCATAACAGCGGTCACTACACCATTGACGCTTGCGCGTCGAATCAGTTCCAGCAGCAGGTGCGTGCCTTGTGCGGGCTCCCGCTCGGCGATAGCCATGCCCATTCGGCTGCTGTGATGGTCAATCTGCTCGGTGACCTCTGGTTTGAGGGTTGCAAGCAACGCGAACCCAACTGGGCGGCGCTGCTCGCGATCCCGGGATTGTGTCTGCACCTCTATGGCAAACAGTCACCGCGGGCGGGGCGCAAGATGGGGCATCTGACGGTGGTGGGCGACGATGCCCAACAGGTTTACGAACGTGCCATGCACGCCCGGAAAATTCTAGGGCTCCCCGATGCCTAAGATTGCGTCGGGTCAATCTCCCGAAGCGATTGACCTGGCAGTCGCGTTGCTCAATGCGGGTCAGCTGATCGGTTTGCCGACAGAAACGGTCTATGGCCTCGCAGCCGATGCCGATAATCCTGAAGCCGTGACAAAAATCTTTGCTGCCAAGGGACGCCCGGCAGATCACCCGCTGATCGTGCATCTGGGTGCCGACGACCTGCTGTCGCATTACGCACGCGAGATTCCCGACGCGGCCTGGATATTGGCCGAGGCTTTCTGGCCAGGGCCGCTCACCATGATTTTAAAAAAAGCGACGAATGTGCCGGATGTGGTGACCGGCGGGCAAGATACGGTGGGGGTACGCATGCCCGGGCACCCGGTTGCCTTGTCGCTTTTACGCGCCTTTGCTGAGTCGAAACGACAAGCGGGACATCACGGTGGTGGTCTCGCTGCGCCATCCGCTAATCGATTCGGGCGCATTAGCCCGACCATGGCACAGCATGTAGCCGATGAACTCGACGATGCCGTGCCACTGATTCTGGATGGCGGTGATTGTCAGGTCGGGATCGAATCCACCATCGTGGATTTGTCGCGCGGCAAGCCAGTCATCCTGAGACCCGGTGCCGTCACCGCCGACCAACTAAGCCTGGCGTTGGGTGAGACCGTAGCCTCGCAGGTTTTGGTTGCTAGCGATACGCCCCGAGTGTCCGGTGCATTGGCCTCACACTACGCACCGCGGACTCCTTTGAAGGTGACCGATGCTGCAACGATTGCGCTGGCCTTGAAAGAATCTGATGCCATCGCAGCGATCGTGCGTGATGATGCCGGCTTAACCGCTCAATCGAACATTGTGGTTCTCACGAACAGTCCCTCAGCGTATGCGCATGACTTCTATCGTGTGTTGCGCGAATTAGATGCCGGTGGGTACAGCCAAATTCTCGTGCAAGCTTTGCCAGAGGCTTTAGCCTGGGCTGCCGTGCAAGACCGTCTCGGTCGCGCAGCCCACCGAGACTTGCCCGACAACGGCTGATAATCCTTTAAACGTTAGCTAACGTCTTGAGCGCAGCCACTTGATCGATCAGGGGTTGCGGTATCTGTGCCGGTGTGTCACGAAGTGACTGAATCAACGCCACATTTTGTGTAAAGTCTGCCGTCTCCGGCCAGCCGGGAATCGGCGGTGTACCACCCTCTTCGGCCGGAAATAGTCTGATCGGTGCGCCGTGTTGGAACCCCATGAGTTCCGGTCGTCGTCTTGGATTGGCGAACGGTTCGCCCTCCGTGCCACGCATGAGTAGGGCGGTTGCCTGTTGTGTTTGTAACAGGGTGCCCATACGAATCAGATACTC
>CALKUR010000084.1 GCA_937996725.1 uncultured Dechloromonas sp.
GATCTCGGCCAGGCTGGCCAGCAACTCGCGCATGCGATTCAGCGGAACAGCATTCGGGCCATCGGATTTAGCGTTGGCAGGATCCGGATGCGTTTCCATGAACAGGCCAGCGATGCCCACCGCCACTGCAGCGCGCGCCAGCACCGGTACGAATTCACGCTGGCCACCGGACGACGTGCCCTGACCGCCGGGCAGTTGCACCGAATGCGTGGCATCGAACACCACCGGGCAACCTGTCTCGCGCATGATCGCCAGCGACCGCATATCCGACACCAGATTGTTATAGCCAAACGAAGCGCCGCGTTCGCACACCATGATGGTGTCTTCTTTCACGCCAGCGTCTTTGGCTGCTTCACGTGCCTTGTCGACCACGTTCTGCATATCGGTCGGCGCCAGGAACTGGCCCTTTTTGATATTGACGGGCTTACCGCTGGCCGCACAGGCGGCGATGAAATCGGTCTGCCGGCACAGAAATGCCGGCGTTTGCAGCACATCCACCACGGCGGCAGCCGGGGCGATATCGTCGATATCGTGCACGTCGGTCAGTACCGGTACGCCGATCTGCTCACGCACCTTGGCCAGAATCGCCAGACCACCATCGCGACCCGGGCCACGGAACGACTTGCCCGAACTGCGGTTGGCCTTATCGAAGCTGGCTTTAAAAATGTACGGCATACCCAGCTGTGCCGTCAGTTCCTTCATCGTGCCGGCGACATCCAAACACAACTGCTCGGATTCGATCACGCACGGGCCGGCGATCAGAAAAAAAGGCGAAGTATCGGTAACGTCAAAGCCGGCGAGCTTCATGCTTTAGCCTCAGCCTGTTTGCGCACGCCGGTCGAATCCTGATGCGCCACGGCGGCGTTCACGTAAGCCGTGAACAGCGGGTGACCCTGACGCGGGTTCGAGGTGAATTCCGGGTGGAACTGGCAACCCACAAACCACGGGTGCACCGACTTCGGCAGCTCGACCATTTCGCACAGGTCGGTCACCGGCGCGCGGCCGGCCACGACCAGACCCGCCTCTTCCAGCTTGGCGAGCAGCGTGTTGTTCACTTCATAGCGGTGACGGTGACGCTCGGTAATTTCGTCGGCACCGTAGATCTCGCGGGCCAGCGAATTCGGTTTCAGCAAGCAAAGCTGGCCGCCCAGGCGCATCGTGCCGCCCAGATCCGAATCTTCCGAACGTTGTTCCATCTTGCCCGAACGATCTTTCCACTCGGTGATCAGGCCGATCACCGGGAACGGCGAACCCGGATCGAACTCGGTCGAGTGCGCGTTCTTCATGCCGGCCACATCGCGGGCATATTCCACCACGGCGAGCTGCATACCAAGGCAAATGCCCAGATACGGAATCTTGTTTTCACGGGCAAAACGGATCGCGGCGATCTTGCCTTCCGTACCGCGCTTACCAAAGCCGCCCGGCACCAGAATGGCATCCATATCCTTGAGCGCATCGCAACCGTTACGCTCCAGCTCTTCCGAATCCAGATAATGGATACGCACCTTGGCATGTGTATGAATACCGGCATGCACCAGCGCTTCGATCAGCGACTTGTACGACTCAGTCAGGTCGACATACTTGCCTACGAACGCCACATCGACGAAACGTTGCGGGTTTTCCAGCGAATGCACCAGCTTGTTCCAAATCGACAGATCGGCGGCACGGGCCAGAATGGCCAGCTTGTGACAGACGATTTCGTCGAGCATCTGGTTGTGCAGCATTTCCGGGATCTTATAGATCGACGGCGCATCCAGCGCTTCGATCACGGCTTCCGGCGCCACATTACAGAACAGCGCGATCTTGCGGCGCTCTTCCACGGGAATCGGGCGATCGGCACGGCACAGCAGCACGTCCGGCTGGATACCGATTTCACGGAGTTCCTTCACCGAATGCTGGGTCGGCTTGGTCTTTAACTCGCCGGCCGTCGGAATCCACGGCAGCAGGGTCAGGTGGATGTAACAGACGTTGTTACGGCCTTCCTCGATACCCATCTGACGGATGGCTTCCAAAAATGGCAGCGATTCAATATCGCCCACGGTACCGCCCACTTCGACCAGCGCCACATCGGCACCCTCGGCACCACGCTTCACCAGGTGCTTGATCTCATCGGTAATGTGCGGAATCACCTGGACGGTCTTGCCCAGATACTCGCCGCGGCGTTCTTTCTTGATCACCGACTCGTAAACCTGGCCGGTCGTAAAGTTATTACGCTTATGCATGCGGGCGCTGGTAAAGCGCTCGTAGTGGCCCAGATCCAGATCGGTTTCGGCCCCGTCTTCCGTCACGAATACTTCACCGTGCTGGAAAGGACTCATCGTCCCGGGGTCAACGTTGATATAGGGGTCGAGTTTTAAATGGGTGACTTTGAGCCCACGCGATTCGAGAATCGCACCCAGTGAGGCGGCCGCAATTCCCTTACCCAGGGAAGACACGACACCACCCGTGACGAAGACATATTTGGTCATAACAAAACGTGCAGCGGGAAAGCCCGATGATACCCGAAGGAAGCGCGCCGCTCAAACGCCGCGGATAAAAAATCTGCGTAGACCACCGGGGGCCAAACCGGCATTTCCCGTATAATGAAAGGCTTTCAAGCCCTTTTTAAAGCCATGTCCATGAGCCACGCCATCAACCACCCGCTGCAATCCGTCATCGAAAACCTCTGGGAAAACCGTAACGACCTAACGCCGACCGGTTCGCCCAAAGACGCCGTGGAAGCCATTGACCAGGTTATCCACGAACTGGATCACGGGGCACTGCGCGTCGCCGAAAAGATCAACGGTGACTGGGTCACCCACCAGTGGGTAAAAAAGGCCGTGCTGCTCTCGTTCCGCACCCACGATAACCGCGTGCAAGACAGCGGTGAACTGCGCTACTTCGACAAGGTCGATACCAAATTCCAGGGCTGGACCGAAGAACAGTTCCGCCAGGGCGGCTTCCGCGTCGTACCGCCGGCCACCGCCCGTCGCGGTTCGTTCATCGCCAAGAACGTCGTACTGATGCCGTCTTACGTGAACATCGGCGCCTACGTCGACGAAGGCACCATGGTCGACACCTGGGCCACCGTCGGCTCCTGCGCCCAGATCGGTAAAAACGTCCACCTGTCGGGCGGCGTCGGCATCGGCGGCGTGCTCGAACCGCTGCAGGCCAACCCCACCATCATCGGCGACAACTGCTTCGTCGGCGCCCGTTCGGAAGTCGTCGAAGGCGTCATCGTCGAAGACAACTGCGTCATCTCCATGGGCGTGTACATCAGCCAATCGACCAAAATCTATGACCGCGAAACCGGCGAGATCCACTACGGCCGCGTGCCGGCGGGCTCGGTGGTCGTGGCCGGCAACCTGCCCTCGCCCGATGGCAAGTACAGCCTGTACTGCGCGGTCATCGTCAAGAAGGTCGACGCCCAAACCCGCGCCAAGACCAGCCTGAACGATTTGCTGCGCGACTAATCGGCAACAACATGACTGAACAAGTCCGCGCCCTTGCCGAAGCACTAATCGCCCGTCCTTCGGTCACCCCCGAGGATGCCGGTTGCCTGGAACTGATCGCCGACCGCTTAAAGCCCCTAGGCTTTAGCTTCGAGCGCATCGACCGTAACGGCACCAGCAACCTCTGGGCGCGTCGCGGCACCACCGCACCGCTCATGGTGCTGGCCGGTCATACCGACGTCGTCCCCACCGGCGATCTCGCCGCCTGGACCACGCCGCCTTTCGAACCGACGGTGCGCGACGGCAAACTCTATGGCCGCGGTGCCGCCGACATGAAAAGTTCGCTGGCCGCCTTTATCGTGGCCGTCGAACAATTCGTTACCGAACACCCGAACCACCCCGGCTCGATCGCCTTTCTGCTGACCTCGGACGAAGAAGGTCCGGCCCACGACGGCACCACCATCGTGGTCGATGCCCTCAAGGCCCGTGGCGAAACAATTCAATACGCCATCGTCGGCGAACCGACCTCGGTCAAACGCTGCGGCGACATGATCAAAAACGGTCGCCGCGGTTCGCTCTCCGGCGACCTCACCATCAAGGGCGTGCAAGGCCACGTTGCCTACCCGCATCTGGCGCGCAACCCTATTCACCAGTTCGCCCCGGCGCTGGCCGAACTGGCCACCACCGAGTGGGACAACGGCAACGAATACTTTCCGCCCACCACCTGGCAGATATCCAACTTCAACGCCGGTACCGGTGCGAGCAATGTCATTCCCGGGGCTCTGAACCTCAAGTTCAACTTTCGCTTCTCTACCGCCAGCACGGCCGAAGGCCTCAAGCAGCACGTTGAAGACCTGCTCAAGCGCCACGGGCTGGAATACAGCATCGACTGGACGCTGGGCGCCAAGCCCTTCATCACGCCGGACGGCCCGCTGGCCGACGCCGCACGCCAGGCCATTAAGACCGTGACCGGGAT
>CALKUR010000085.1 GCA_937996725.1 uncultured Dechloromonas sp.
GACTGTAGGAACCGGGGTAGTGCCATTCAAGGTCACAGTTTCGGAGATTGGTGCGTAATTGGCATTCAAGCCGCTCACCAAAATCCTGGCGGTATCCGAATCAGTACCCGTAACATTCATAATCGATGCTACGGTGGGGAAGGTGTAGGAAGTTGCGTTTTCCCAAACCGGGATAAACGAGATACCTACTGCTGGTTGATACCCATAAATGTTTACCGTGCTGTGACCATCAACTTGACCACGGGCTACCTGCAGATCAAATGGCTCGTATGCGCCTTGGCGAGTAGCTGAAGAATAGGTACCCATTGGTTGCCTTAAGAGTAGTATTTCTGCATTTCCAACAACACCGTATAGGTATCATTAGAACCGGTATCTTGCGTGGAGAACAGCACACGGCCAGTGATATCAGCAATGTTCACATTGGTAAGACCGCCAATGTTAGAATAATCCTGCATGTACTGCGTTTCAGGCGGGATCGTCTCAATGATAACCGGGGTTCCAGAAGTCTCCCAATACATCCGCACTTCCAAGCCATGAGTCAGGCCCGAAATTTTAAGAAGAGAGACGTTAGAGCACGGCAAACCAGATGCCGAAGCATTCAAAGTAGACGGGTCCACTTTGACCACGAGAGTCTCACCCGTAGAATCCGTAGTAATAAAATCGAACTTCATGACGGCAATGCGCTCGCCATCAAATAAAGTTTGGGTGGTGGCTGTAGCTGCCATTATGGACTCCGAAAAAGACAGGGGCCGAAGCCCCCGTCTATTTTAGCACTTCTTACCCGACTTATCCACGTTCCCGCCGTGCTTAAAAGTACCGGCAAGTTCGTTGATTCGTACAGGCTTCGATGCGGGTTTTTTGGGCATCGCTACGGGAGCACCCGACTCAACTTTTCCCCCCGTAGCATAGTGCTTTTTTGCCATGCCGCCTGATTTAAAGCCGCCTTGACCTTTCACTACGCCACCGGTTTTGTAGCCACCCTGACCATCGATCACGCCGCCCGTCTTCAGACCTTTATGCCCAGCGGAGGCTTTTTTGCCTTCGTGTGCTTTAAGTTCTTTTTCCAGATTCGAGATTTTCTTCATCTCTTTGGCATGCATCTTCGGAGTCTCACCACCCTCTTTCATTGCGGGCGGAGGAACCATCGGAGCCATACGGGCCATTTTCTTTGCGGCCATGGCACGGGCAGTCTTCTTAGCTGCTGGGGCCGCAGCTAGAGCACCCATCACACCGCCGTTCATCTTCTTGACTGGACCGCCCTTCTTCAGCTTCAATTCCACTGAAGGTTCGGTGGTCTGCATCTTTACCATCGGTTTAAACTCAGCCATGATTTCGCTCCTTTACGCTTTGTTGGCGTAGATAACGGTGAACTGGATCTGAGCTTGGGTAGTAACGACGGTGCCGTCCGGATCTACGGTGAAATACACAGTGGTATTGTTGCCGATGTTAGCCATTGCGGCCACATCAGCCACGACCAGAGTACCCGCAGTGCGGGCAACAGAAGCCATGTCGGTGGTCGGCATATATTGCGTGCCGCCAGCCGAAGAACCCACTGCCACATTCAGAGCGGTAGCAGTGCCACCACCAACTGCCCAATCCACGATCTTGTCCGCGTAGATCTCGATGATCTGCGAACCTGCCGGAAGCTTGATGCTACCAGAAGCTGCAGCACCGGATGCCAGCGAAGTTACAACTGCGGATTGGGCCAGAGTGACGTAACCACCATCAACGGTGTCCGAAAGAGCATCGGTACCCGAACGCAGACCAGAACCAAAATAGGTTTGAGACATTATATTCTCCTATTAGGAAGGGGGCCGAAGCCCCCATTCTGGTTTAGACGCCCGGGGTGCCGTACATCGCACGCCAGTCAGTGAAACCGATGTCGTAACGCTCGGTGGCCTTGTAGCGCATCGAGTCAGTTTCGAAATCGCCTTCCATGGTCTTCTCCAGCTTACGACGCATCATCAGCTTCATGCCTTCCGGTGCATCGGTCTGAACCCACCATGCGGTTGCCGAGGTCAGACGCGACATGACGGTCGCGCCTTCGTCCAGCAGACCGATCGACTTGATCGGGTTGATGTCGTTGTTCGCGGTACCCGAACGCAGGACCGACTTCAGCAGAACTTCAGCCTGGAACACGTTACCCGGAGCGACGACCAGTTGCTTCGGAACCAGACGGATTTTCTTGCCGTTGTTGTCCACTGCTTGACGGATCTGGATCAGCATTTGTTCCAGCGACGTCTGCGACAGGTTCGATGCGGTGTTCAGCAGGTTCGAAGTGGTGCCGTTGACGATCGGGTGCGAGGACGAGTTCAGTTGAACGCCATCACCGCCCGGGAAAGCCGAGTTGAACGCGTAGTTCAGAACGCTCGCGGCCAGCGTTTCCTTGGTTTCGATCAGCGACTGCGCCAGATGCTTGGCATAGGTCTGGCCGATACGGATGTGATCGCCGTCTTCCACGAGGACCTTGGTCAGTGCGAATGCCAGACCGTAGACCTTGTAGACGTAACGCTTGAGGAACAGCACGCCACCCTGTTGATAGGTGACCGGCGAACCATCCGGCAGTTCCGGAGCCACGCCGAAGCCGTACAGGACCGGCTCTTCGTGATAGTTGCGGGGAATACCGTTCTGCTCGCGGAAAACACGCGACCATTCGTCGGCACGTTGATCGTAGACACCATCGAAGCACTCATTGAGGATCGGTTCGACAATGCTACGAAAATCAGTACTGCGCATTGGGGCTGCCATAGTTCAGTCCCTCCCTTCTTAGATTGCGGTACCGGCAGCAGGAGCGAATTGATACTCGCTGATGTTTGCACGGACGATGGTGTAGGAATCACCCCAAGCATTGCCGGGGTACGGAGCCAGATCCAGAATACGCATTTGCGCACTGTTACCAGCACCGGCCAGAGTGGTGGACAGCGTGCACTGCGACAGGCCGGTCACATTCGAACCCGCAGTGGTGTTCGACAGATCAGCTTCGTCACCAATCGAGGTCTGAGCGAGCGAGCCGTCAGCCTGGATTTCGTACACGATGTTTTGGTCAGCGTAGAAGTACGCCACGCACGAACCAGTCTGGTAGACAGTGTTTGCCGGCCAGTAGTTCGAAACGCGACGACGGCCCGTGGTGTCGGTCCATTCCACACCGTCAAACGCGCCGACGAAAGCATCGCCAGCTGCTGCCGGTTGAATGGTGCCGCCAGTCACGTACTTGACCGGTTGACCCTTGAGAATATCAGCGTTGTAAGCCGATGCGATACCGCCAGCCAGAGCTTGTGCGCGATCCAGACCACTCGGGTGGAAAGCGGGGCGCAGGCCGAACGGAGCATTAGTTGCAGACATAATTAGCTCCTAAACGAGGAAACCGTCACTGGAAAACCGGTGGCGGCAGGTTTTTGGTAAATTGACCCATACCATCGCCTTCCACTTCGCCTAGACGACGCCCGTTGCTGTCGCGCACTGACTGGAGCTGCTCGACTTGTACGCGGATTTTGTCCGCATCTTCCTGCGGAGCGTAGTGGTGCACTTCTGCCATCAGTTGCTGATAAATCTCTTCAGGCATTTTGTACAGCACCATCTCGTTACAAGCGACAAATCCAGTGAGTTCGCCCGCTTTCACCTTGTATGAGTCAAAGCCTGGAAGTTCTTCGGCTTTTACAGGTTCATAGCCCAGACGAATGCGTTTGTGAATCGGGTCGTACGCGTTGGTAGTGGAAAGCCAGCATAGGTGATAGCCGGGGACTTCCGGAGGAGTGGGCAAAGCTTCTTGGAGCCACTCATTACGGAACATCCTACGACGTTCCTCGCTACTTGCTAGTTGTTCGTCTGCCGACCTACGGTCATCTTGCATTGCGCGAGATCCGCGGCCACCAGCGTTCAGATTCTTTTTCAGACGTTCATCTTTCATTTTTAACCCCTCTGTGTACGGTCGTATTCAACAAATTTCTGGATCATCTTCTGGCGGAGCTTGGGGTCATCCCACATACCAGCTTCCTTAATCGCACGGACCCGATCGGCGGAGAGTTTATATTCCCCCGGGCGGTTAGTGCTTGAAGCTTCGCGGCCAGTTCCAGTTTGCACGGATCGAGGAGTCTTATGAGAAGACTGTCTGGTTTCAGTGCCACGATTATACCTGTGCGGCAAATACTTTGTCAAGCGGTCGTCGAGTTCCTCCCAGTATTCATCGGTGGTCGGATCCCAGCCTTCATCGGCCAGAGCCTCGTCGATCTTGGTCGCGATGGACGAGTCGGTATCTTTCCCGCTCGGGTCGTACCAAGTATTTCGCTCCATCCATGCCGCCGCCTTTCGTTGCATCCGGATATCCGGAGTCTTGGGGACGTTAGCATTTTGCGATTCGGAAGCGGCACGCTTCTTGACCGTTTCAAGGGACTCGATCTGGCGGCGGGCGTCATACCACATCTCTTGGGCTTCAGCCAAATCTGCACCATTTCGCGCATCAGTGGCTTCGGCCATTTTGACCTTGGCGTACTGGAGACGCATATGGGCATCTTCGATGGCCTTTTCCATACGGGCCATATCCGCACCCGCCGAACGCTTTTCAAGAGCGGCCAGACGATCGGCCATTTCAGTGTTCTGGCGACGCAGGGACTCGATCAGATGATTCGACTCGCGTGCTTTTTCTCGATGGAGCTTCTTTTTGAGTTTCCGCTCTTCTCGACGAGCAGCGCGAATTGCTTCCCGTTCTTCTTCCGTGCGTCCAGAAGCTTGCGCCTCTTCTTCATCACGCTGCTCATCACTATCATCGTCGTGATCAGCAGAATCGTCAGAGTGATCAACACCGCCACCGCCAGCCAATTTATTATCGTCAGCAGCAGAGACATCGGGCAGTCCTTCCATTTTGATCACTGCGGAGCCATCGGCATCCTCAGCAATCTGCATTTCCATTTTAGTAGTCTGGTCCATGTTTACCTCATTACAAGAACGCTTTAACCTTCATCGGATCACCAGTGACTTTAGCAATCACTTCGTGATCATTGAAGATCGAAAATAGTGCCGTCTCATCTTCATTGATAGGCACTTCCCATCGATCGCCACCCCATTTGGGCATACGAACGAAATCACCAACCTCAACCCAATTACCTTCGGGCCAGGGTTCAAGGGTGTCGCGTTTCTTGAAAGCGAGGGGACCAACTGCGATGACTTTCGCCACCTGATTGTTCCATTTCTCAGTTTCTTTGGTTTCTTCAACCAACACGATACCTGCTTTGGTAACCGTCTTGCGAGTTTGCCGCCACTGCACAAGAATACGACCACCTACAGGCTTTGCACCCGGATCAACCGGAGGAAATGCATCCTCGATCGTCGCTTCATTCGAAGTTACCGGTGTAGTATCACTCATCATCTTCCTTTTCTTCCAAAAGGTCGTTAAGTAAGTCAAGGGCCATCTGTAGCCCTTGACGCTGACCTACAAGATTCTTGTAGGCTTCCATGGACGAGGCGTGACCCTCGGCCAAAGAATTCGATATGGCCTGTTTGCGCTTCTCAATCGAAGCGATCAGGTCCTCAACTATGCGCATAGATCAATAATTGATCGGGCGCGATGGTGCCGGACCGGGAATACCACCTGCCGGAACCGAAGTACCGGTGCCCGGGGTGTCCTGAGCCAGTCGCTTATGCTGGGGCACCGCCGCCGAT
>CALKUR010000086.1 GCA_937996725.1 uncultured Dechloromonas sp.
CACGGTGTATTTAGGTTTTGATGCCGATGTACGACTACCCGCACCCCTGGTGCAGTTGGCGGGCCCGACCAATGCCGATGCTCGCGTCTGGGCCATGGACCGGGCGCATTGTGGTGAACCCGGCGTGATTGCGGTGTCGTTATCGGCCGATGGCCCCTGGACACAACTCGAGCATGAGTGCCTGGCCAGTCGATGCCTAGCGCATTTACAGACGTTTCTGGGCACGTCCCTTCCGTGTCGCTGGCACAAAGTCGTCGCGGTCCACAAGGCCACGCCAGCGGCGACACCCGAAGCACGCCTGTCTGAACAAGAACGGCATCCCTCCCCCGGCCTGTGGCTCACGGGAGACTGGACACACCCGGAGTACCCGGCCACGCTTGAAGCGGCTGTCGCGACCGGCTTAGCCACGGCCGAGAAAATTATCGCGACCCAGCCGTAACGAATTTCGAAGTCCGTCCATTTTTTCGTTAAAATGATTTCACGATGACGATTTGGGCAATTGGCGACATTCAAGGCTGTTATGGCTCGTTCCGGCAGCTGCTGGATCAGTGTCGCTTCGATCCAGCCGAAGACCAACTCTGGCTCGTCGGCGATTTGGTCAACCGTGGCCCGCAATCGCTGGAAACCCTGCGTTTTATTCGATCGCTCGGCGATGCTGCTGTCACGGTCCTGGGCAACCATGACTTGTATCTGCTCATGGTGGCTGCGGGAGCGGTGCCCCGTCGTGGCCGTGACGACACCCTAGATCCGATTTTTGCAGCACCCGACGTCATTGAACTACTCGACTGGCTCAAAGACCAGCCGTTGGCGCATTCGGCCAT
This sequence comes from uncultured Dechloromonas sp., assembly GCA_937996725.1. GTDB lineage: Bacteria > Pseudomonadota > Gammaproteobacteria > Burkholderiales > Rhodocyclaceae > Fluviibacter. The sequence goes on from CALKUR010000086.1 coordinate 822, forward strand.
GCTGGGCGGCAAGCGCCACGTGATGGTGCACGCGGGTTTACTGCCGGGCTGGACGGCCGCAGAGGCCATCGCACTCAGCAAGGAAGTCTCGGCCCGCTTGCGCGGCCCAGATTTCGTGGATTTTCTCAAATCGCTTTGGGGCGATACGCCGCTTTCCTGGAAGAAAAAGCTGTCGGCCGATGACCGCGCCCGTGTGATCGTCAACGCCATGACACGCATGCGTTTCTGCTCTAAACGTGGACAAATGGACCTGAAGGTCAAGGGCAAGCCCGAAAATGCCCCGAGCGGCCATGTGCCGTGGTTTGAAGTCCCCGGCCGCAAGACGGCCAAGGATGTGCTGGTCGTAGGTCACTGGTCTGCGCTGGGGCTGAAGATGACCCCAAACTTGGTAGCGCTCGATTCAGGCTGCCTATGGGGCGGCAATCTGACCGCCGTGAGCCTGCCCGAGCGGCGCGTCGAGCAGGTGACCTGTACCTCTTGCCGTGGCCCCCTGGCCTAATCCGAGGCATGCGCTTGGCTGGGATCCGACGGATTCAAGAGCGACCTGAAAGCGTCACAAATTGGGCGTAAAATAGTCTTGTGTGCAGTGCATCATGTTTTTGTCATTTTCCATGATGCGTGATTTGCAGAACGAGGTATGTCATGAGTGAAGAACATTATCTAAAGCCCCTCTTCGAACCGGAGAGCGTTGCCGTATTCGGTGCCAGTGACCGCGAAAATTCCGTGGGTCAGGTGCTGTTCCGCAATTTGCTGCAAACCGGGTTTGGCGGTCGTCTCTTCCCGATCAACCCCAAGCACGAACAAGTACAAGGACAGGCAACATTTAAATCTCTGCACGATGTACCGGGTCGTGTGGATCTCGCGATCATCTGCACGCCGGCCATGACGGTGCCGGGCATTATTGAACAATGTGGCGAACGCGGCGTGCGCTTTGCGCTCATCGTCACGAGCGGTTTCGCCGAGCGCGGCCATGCCGGCGCGGCACTGGAACGTAAAATCCTCGAGATCGCGCGCAGCTATAGCGTGCGTATCCTTGGCCCGAACAGCCTGGGCATTATGCGTCCGCCGACCAAATTGAATGCGACCTTTACACAGGAACGCGCCCACGAGGGCAAGATGGCGCTGGTCTCCCAATCCGGTGCCATCTGCTCGGCCATTCTTGATTGGGCGCTGCCCAATAACGTCGGCTTCTCGTCGGTCGTGTCGCTCGGCCGTTCTTCCGATATCGATTTCGGCGAAATTCTCGATTACCTGGTGCACGATCCACGCACTTATTACATTCTGCTGTACGTTGAAGGCATCCAAAACGCCCGTCAGTTTTTGTCAGCACTGCGTTCCGCCGCACGCATCAAACCGATTTTGCTCTACAAAACTGGCCGCTTTGCCTCCGGCACGGCGGCCGCCCTCACCCACAGCGGTATCCGCAGCGGTTCGGACGCTGTGTTTGATATGGCCGTGCGTCGCGCTGGTGTCGTACGGGTCAACAGCATCATCCAGCTCATTGAGGGTGCCAAAGCCCTGCACGACCGTCTGCAGCCCAAGGGCAAGCGTTTGCTCATCATCACCAACGGCGGTGGTCCGGGTGCCATTGCGGCTGATCGTGCCAGCGAAGTCGGCATTCCACTGGTGGATCTGAGTGATGAAACGGTGCAAAAACTCAATCAGGTCATGCCAACGACCTGGTCACATGCCAACCCGGTCGATATTGGCGGTGATGCCACGGCGGAACGTTATCGCGATGCGATTACTCTGGCAGCCGCCGATGACAACGTGGATGGTTTGCTGGTGATTTTGACACCCCAGGCTATGACCAACCCCATGGCCGTTGCCAAGATGGTGGTCGAGTTATCTAAAGATCTCACCAAGCCGCTCATTACCTGCTGGATGGGCGAGCAACATACGCGCGAAGCGCGCGACTATCTGTCTGAACACAATATTCCGGTGTTCCGTATGCCCGAGTCGTCGGTTGATCTGTTTTCGAACATGTCGACCTTCTACGAAAACCAGCGCCTGCTGCTGCAAACACCGGCCGCTAAAACCGAAGACAACACGCTGCGCATCGAAGGTGCCCGCATGTTAATCGACGCGGTGCTGGCCGAAAAACGCAAGACGCTCTCGGAGATGGAATCCAAGTCGGTATTGCGCGCATTCAAGATTCCCGTGGCGCAAACCATGGTGGCGCACAGCGTGGCCGATGCACTGATGTATGCCGAACAACTTGGCTTCCCGATTGCGATGAAGGTCGATTCACCCGACATTCTGCGCAAAACCGATGCCGGCGGCGTTCGTCTCAATATCCAGGATGCCGTATCGCTGCGTAATGCGTATCACGACATCATCGAAACCGTGAAGCGCAAGCACCCCAATGCGCGCATTAGCGGTGTATCGATCGAGCCCTTCGTCTCCCGCAATAACGCACGCGAAGTGCGTGTGGGCGTGTTCCGAGATCGCACCTTCGGCCCGGTCATCACCTTCGGTAGCGGCGGTAGCGAATCTGATCTGAATCCCGATCGCGGCATGGCACTACCACCACTCAATCAGGTGCTGGCCGAGAGCCTGGTCAAATCGACCCGTACGTATAACTCGCTCAAAGCTCATGGCGCAGTACCTGCCGCGAATATCGACGCCATTTACGAACTGTTATTACATATCTCGGATCTGGTGAGCGAAATCCCGCAGATCATCGAGCTGGATATCAATCCGCTGATGGTAGACGACGAATCCGTCATTGCGGCCGATGCGCGCATTGTGATCGATTACGCGCCGGCGACCGTTGATCGTTATGCGCACATGGCGATTCACCCCTACCCCAACCATCTGGTGGAAGAATGGCTACTGCCCGATGGTGCATCGGTCACGATTCGCCCGGTGCGGCCGGAAGATGCCGAGATGGAACGAGAGTTTTTCAACAATCTCTCGGATGAAAGCCGCTATTTCCGGTTCATGGATACGATCCGCGAGCTCTCCAAGCCACAACTGGTGCGCTTTACGCAGATTGATTACGATCGCGACATGGCCTTCGTGGCCGTTGAGCTCGACAGCGAAGGCAAGCCGGTGCAACTGGGTGTGTCCCGCTATGTCGCAAACCCAGACGGTGAGACGGTTGAGTTTGCACTGACGGTGGCCGATAGCTGGCAAAAGCGTGGTCTAGGTCGCAAGCTGATGCAGGTCTTGATTGATTGCGCCCGCTCAAAAGGCTTCTCGGCAGTGGTCGGCGAAGTGCTGTCGGATAACAGCAAGATGCTCAATCTGATGAGTTCGCTGGGCTTCAAGATTCTGGCTAATCCGGAAGACACATCGATTAAGCGGGTGGTGAAACCTCTAACCCACTAAAGCCAAACGCTCAGTAAGCGACTCGACGGCCGCCAAGCGCGGGCGCAGCACTCGGTGCCGAAACTGCCCCTGCCGCTTTGAAGGCCGGCGTTTGAACCTCACGGGTAAAGACCACGTTGATGAGGAACTCGTTTTCTTCGCTCAACGCCTGACGGTTGACGGTGATGTACTCACGGAACGGTACGCCGACCGGCTCGACGACATAGAAGTCGCGCTTGCCGCCCATTTCTTTGCTCTTGTAGGTGTAGTCCGAGGCCCGGAAGGCGACCATCTGATAAGCGCCACGCTGAATTTGACGCGTGCTCGTCACATTATCGTTCGTGCGTTCCACCAGATTCAGCTGCATAGAACGCAGCTGGCGCACCACGTCGCCCGCGAGCCAAGTCTGGTAACAGCGCAGCGCCTCATATTTTGGGTCATTTTTAAAACAGATCAACCCCTCGCCGTTCACGAGCTCGGTACCGCGCGACGACTGGTTTCTAAAGGGCGACGGTGCCAACCCCAGGGGCACAGCAATCGGCGCGGCGATGAGCGATAGTAACGACTTGCCGATATCAGACCATTTGGAGCGTTCGAAATCGACGCGCTGGCCCTGAACGTTGAGAAACGACTCGAGATCCGAATACCACTTCTCGCTAGGTGATACGTCAGAAACCTGCAGCACAATCTGGGCGTTACGTTTGGCATCGGTACTCACATGCAAGCGATCCATTCGGGCACTAAACATCACCGGGCGCTGGATGAGCGCTGTCAAAGTTTCTTTAGCTTCGTCCTGTTTCTCTACAAAACGCCCGACCTCCCCCAGATTCAAGGCGCGGGCGTTCGGTCCCAGCGCCACATTTTTCTTGTCGAGGTAGACATCCGCGCTGATTTTGACGCGACAGGGTGAATCACCCTGGCTCTCCAGTACGGTGTACTGACGCACCACGCCCCCACTATATTCGTTGATGCTCTCGGTGTAGTACTTATCGGAGACGAGCGATTTTTGGCTGTTAACGAAGGAGCCAACAACTTTGTCACTGGCAACGATCTTGGCCTGACCCAGCGCTTCCTGACAAGTCTGGCCCGTGCCTTCGGCAACTACCGTACGTTGATCCCCCGGCTTGGGTGCCGAGGCACACGCAGTTAGAAGGATGGCACCGCCAATCCACAGCAGGTGCCATCCACGCATCTTTACAGGCCGCCCATCGCCTTACGGGCCTGATCGGCACCCTTAATGCTCTGCTGCGTCACAACGATCGTCACCGAAACGTGCTGCTGCTCTTTGGAAACCTTACGCTCCTTGACTTGCACGCCCTTCAGGATGGCCTGGGAGTTATCGTCAATGCGCTCGCGCACGGTCTGGGCAACGGTGTTAGCCTTTTGGCGGCTCTCTTTGCTAGCCTGGCTATTGCTGGCCGCGTCTTCATCATCACCCGCCGTTTTGGATTCATTGGCACTGTCGACCTGGGCAATGTTCTTCAGGTAGGACTTAGAAATTGTCTGCACCGACTTGGTCGATTTCACGTCGTTGGACAGAAATTCGGTCAAATTACGCTTGGCGCGCATCGTGGCCGTTTTGAAAGCGATTTCCACACCTTCGGGCGCATTGTTCACCAGAGGAGCAGTCGCCGACGAGGTGATCGACAACCAGTTGCCCTTGTCATCAAAGGTGAGGGTCAACGGACCGTTTTGTTCCAGAAACTCGACGTCTGCGGTGCGACCCGGTGTGGCATCGACCGGGTTCTTTGGCGTGCTACTGCATGCCGTCAGGCCGAGGAAGATGGCCGAAGCAATGAGGAATGATTTTTTCATGACGCGCCTTTCGTGAGAGAGCACAAGTTAATTAGTCGGTAGTACGTATTGTTGAACAACCACATCGGAACGGCGGTAGAGGGCTTGCACCTTCTTGCGCATTTCCGGGTCGGAGATCTGGTTGCCTAAGCGATCGCTACGCGCCAATCGTTCGACTTTGGCACCTTTGGGCAAGGCCGAGCTTTTGTCGATTGCCGGTTTGGCAGTTTCCGTTGGGTTATCAACCTTCTCGGCCTTATCAGCCTTATCAGCCTTTTCGGTTCCCGGCGTTCCAGCATCTAATGGGGTGGTCGTACCCTGTTCGCCTGCCGGTACCTGTCCATCGGGTGAAGCCGGCGCAGGTGCACGCTTCAGCTTTTTACTAGCGGGTGTTTCTGCTTTCCAGCTATTCAATCGCTCGAAATCCTTGTCGAATCTTGCGAAATCGCGATCGAAATTATCCTGCGTCTGCGCATGCGCCTGCCCCAAAAGGGCAACGCCCAAACCAAGCAGCATGGAAATGAATTTGTTCATCATGAGCCTATAACGAAGCAGACTTTATAAAGTTAACGCGTTTTGACCCGTTTTGCCAAAAAAAGCCTAAAAAAATGCCCGGCAGCATTTCCGGGCATTCGCGTCCTTGGGCGGCGCGGTCTTTAAACGAACCGCGACTGGCTTAGTCAAACAATACGTCGTACGGATAGCTCTTCTGCTTCACTTTCGCCTGGGCAAAGGCTTCGGCCTGCTTCACATCCTGGGGTTTATCCCACCAGATGGCGCGGCCTTGCTGTTGGTCGGCGCGCCATTGCGGGTTCTTCTTGATTTCTTCGTTAATGAACTTGGTATGTTCCGAAACGTAATCTGATTCAACGCGGGCCATAACAGGCGCTCCAGTAATGGTTGGTTTTGGCAATTATAAAGCAGAGACTCACAAGCGCCTACTCGACCGAAATCCGGGGCGAAACGCCGGGCACTGCGCCCTCTTCCGGCTCGATCGCCGGCATAACCTCGTTCGGCAATCCCAAAGTCTGGCGGTGCTGCTGCCAGAGGCTCAGCATATTGCAGAACAGTGCGCCCTGCTCCAGCGCGTCATCAAGCGCCACGTGGGTGTGGGGTAGGTCGTCAAACCATTCTTTGGGCAGTTTCGGCTTGATGCAGCTGCGGTAAGGCAGGCCCGAAAGCGCCATGGCGAAGGTCTTCATATCCAGTGCCGACCAGGAGAACGGGGACTCGCCAGTGAACTTCATCATGTACCAGAACATGAAGGTGAAATCGAAACCGGCCGGATAGGCGACAAACACTGCCTTGCCCGGCAGCTTCTTCACCCATTTGACGTAGTCCTTCATCGCCTCTTTGGGATCGCGCAGATCCTGACGGCAGGCCGCCCAGGCTTCGGGCTCCGTTTTCCACCACTTCATGGTGAGAGGATGGCCATTGGCATCGGGCAGCAGCTCAAGATTGGCGCTGAAAGTGCCGATCAGCTGCTTATCGGCCGTATAGGCGGCGGACGCAAACGAAAGCATCGAATGCGGGCCAGGAATGGGGCCGTCGGCCTCGACATCGGTACTGACATAAATTTCTATAGCCATACCGGATTTTACCCATGAAAAAGGCGACCTTTCGGTCGCCTTCTCCTGAGCGGGTCTCCTTACTTGGTGAAGACCATCTTGCCCTTCTTGCAATCCACCTTGATGACGTCTTTGGGACCAAAGTCGCCTTCGAGGATATGCGTCGCCAGTGGATTCTCGATCTCCGACTGAATCGCCCGCTTAAGCGGCCGAGCACCGAAGACCGGATCAAAGCCGGATTCCGAGATACGGTCGAGTGCGGCATCCGTGACCTCCAGCGACATGTCCATGGCGGACAAGCGCTTCTCCAGGTAATTCAGCTGGATACGGGCGATCTCGCGGATGTTCTTCTGATCCAGCGCGTGGAAGACGATGACATCGTCGATCCGGTTGATGAACTCCGGACGGAAGAAAGTCTTCACTTCGGCCATGACGGCAAGCTTGATCACGCCGTAGTCGTCACCGGCCATCTGCTGGATCATCTGACTACCCAGGTTGGAGGTCATGATGACCACGGTGTTACGGAAGTCGACCGTACGACCCTGACCATCGGTCAGGCGGCCGTCATCCAGCACCTGCAGCAGCACATTGAACAC
>CALKUR010000087.1 GCA_937996725.1 uncultured Dechloromonas sp.
CGAGGATGCGTTCGCACTCGGCCTCGGCATCCTTGAAATGCTGCAGCAGCATCGCTGTATCGGCGTACTCGAAATTGAAACGCGAATATTCCTTCTCAGCCTGCAGGAACACGTCGCCGTAGAGCAAGCGGCGCTCGTCGTCGCGGCCGTCGTCGTGTCGATCGTGCTGTTCGGCGGCTCGTCGGCGGAACGCGAAGTCTCGCTCAATAGCGGTAGCCGGGTGCTCGCGGCGCTGCAACGCCAGGGCGTTGACGCGCATGCCTTTGACCCGGCGGAGACACCGCTGTCGGCGCTGGAAAATGCAGGATTTGATCGCGCCTTTATCGCCTTGCACGGCGGCATCGGCGAGAACGGCACGCTGCAGGGTTTTCTGGAAATGATCGGCCTGCCCTATACCGGCAGCGGTGTGTTGGCATCGGCGCTGGCCATGGATAAATGGCGTTCCAAGTTGGTCTGGCAAGCTGCAGGCCTGCCGACACCGGCTTACCAGTTGATCGATGCGAACAGCGATGCGCAAGCCGTGATCGACGCACTCGGCTTGCCACTGTTCGTGAAGCCGGTGCACGAAGGCTCCAGTGTGGGCGTGACCAAAGTCAAAACACCGGCAGATCTGATGCCGGCCTGGCAGGATGCGGCACGTCATGATTCGGCCGTCATTGCTGAAACGGCGCTGCTCGGTGGTGAGTTCACCGTGGCCGTTTGGCAAACCCCTCAGGGTCTGCAGGCCTTGCCGCCGGTCCGCATTGTTCCAGCGACCGAGTTTTACGACTACGAAGCCAAGTACAACCGCGACGATACGCAATACAACGTGCCGTGCGGTCTGCCGGAATCGCAGGTCGAGCGTATGCAGGATCTGGCCGTCGAAGCCTTTGAAGCGCTGGGTTGCCGCGGCTGGGGTCGCATTGATTTCCTGCTTGATACGGCGGGCGCGCCCTATGTGTTGGAAGCCAATACGGCACCCGGTATGACCGATCACTCCTTGGTGCCGATGGCCGCGCGTGCTGCCGGTGTCGATTATGACCATCTGGTTTTGACCGTTGCCGCCATGGCCGCGCTCGATTCCGGTCCACAAGGTCACTAAGGCATAACGATCATGATGTGGAACCGTCCTGACCTGATGAACCGGCTGGCCAATGTCCTCTGGGGATTGGGGTTGCTGCTCATCCTCGTGACAGCGGTGCTGATGATCATTCGTCTACCGCTCATTCCGGTGCGAGAGGTATTTCTGAGCAAACCGCTGGTGCACGTGCAGATTGAAGACATCCGCGCGGGCATCGCGCCAGCCATCGGCGGCAACTTCTTCACCGTGGATCTCAAAGCGATTCGTCAGGGTGCCGAGCGTCAACCCTGGGTTTATCGCGCCGATGTACGCCGTCAGGGCTTGGGCAGTGTGGCGCTCGATATTGACGAACAGGTGCCCGTGGCACGCTGGGGCAATGAAGGCGAGCGCGGCTTCTCGATCTGGCTCAATCGCGATGGTGATACGTTTGAAGTTGCCGATAACACGCTGCCGAAAGATACGGGGATATTGCCAGTGCTACATGGGCCGCTGGATACCGGTAATGACCTGATGGCGCGCTACGTCCGTTACAACGCGCAATTGCAACCCACGGGCCGCACGATCCGTCAGCTGGATCTGAGCCCGCGGCTGTCCTGGAGCATGCGCCTCGATAACGGCACCCGTATCGAACTGGGCCGCGAACGCACGCTGAATGGCGCCGACGAACTCGTCGCCACCTTCGTTCAACTGTATCCGCAACTGGTCGGCAACCGTGCAGTAGCGCCGACCGTTGTTGACCTGCGTTACCCCGCTGGTGTGGCCGTGCGCTACCCGGTGGGTGCAACGTCATCCGCTTCCACATCCTCCGACCGTAAAGGTAAGTCATGAGCAGAGAGAGCAAAGAACTGATTGTCGGCCTCGACATTGGTACGTCCAAAATTGTCGCGGTGGTCGCTGAGATCGCCCAGGATGGTCGGCTGAACGTGCTAGGCGTTGGTGCGCAAGAAGCACGCGGTCTGTCACGCGGTGTCGTGGTGAACATCGAGGAAACCGTGCAGACGATTTCCAAGGTCATTCAAGAAGTCGAGCTGATGGCGGACTGCAAGGTGAAGGATGTGTATACCGGTATCGCCGGCAGCCATATCCGCAGCTTCAACTCCAACGGCATGGTCGCTATTAAAGACAAAGAAGTCACGCCGGGCGACGTCGATCGTGTGATCGAAACTGCACGCGCCATGCCGATTCCGGCCGAACAGGAAATCCTGCACATCCTCACGCAGGAATTCGTGATCGATGGCCAGGACGGTATCCGCGAGCCGATCGGCATGAGCGGTATGCGCCTGGAAGTGAAAGTGCATATCGTCACCGGTGCCATCTCGGCGGCTCAGAACATCGTCAAGTGCGTACGTCGCTGTGGTCTGGATGTGAACGATCTGATCCTGCAACC
>CALKUR010000088.1 GCA_937996725.1 uncultured Dechloromonas sp.
CGGTCGTGCCGACCTGTCACTACCAGATGGGCGGTATTCCGACCAACTATCGTGGCGAAGTCGTTGTGCCGCAAAACGGCGAGCCGAGCGTTCCGGTTCAGGGTTTCTACGCCGCCGGCGAGTGCGCCTGTGCCTCGGTGCACGGTGCCAACCGACTGGGTACTAACTCGCTGCTCGACCTGCTGGTCTTTGGTAAGTCAGCCGGTGAATCGGTTGTTGAGGCCATTGAAGAAGGCAAGCTACCGATGCGTCCGCTGCCGGAAAACGCTTCGGCCGCTGCGCTGTCGCGCGTCAACCGTATTGACTCGGCGACTTCGGGCGAAAGCATGCATGAAGTCCGCGCTGCTATGCAGCGTGTCATGCAGGGCCATGCGGGCGTGTTCCGTTTTGGCGAAGACATGAAGAAGGGTGTTAAAGAGATTCTGGAAGTCGCCGAGCGCGTTAAGAATGTGGCGACCAAGGACAAGTCCAAGGTCTTTAACATGGCCCGCGTCGAAGCACTGGAACTTGAGAACCTCATTGAAGTCGCCAAGGCCACCATGATTTCCGCAGAGAACCGCAAGGAATCGCGCGGTGCGCACGTTCGTGACGATGCACCGGATACGCCGGCAAATCCGAATGGCCGTGACGATGCCAACTGGCTGAAGCACACTCTTTGGTTTGGCAGTGACAACCACATCGAATATAAGCCTGTACAGCTGAAGCCGCTGACCGCACCGTCGGTCGAGCTGAAGACGCGTACTTACTAATCCGGAGGATAGAATCATGACTATGCGTACCGTGCATTTCAAGGTGTACCGCTACGATCCGGATAAGGACGACGCGCCGTACATGCAGGACATCTCGGTGGAGCTCGAAGCCAGCGATAAAAAGCTGCTTGATGCCCTCGTCAAACTGAAGGCTAAGGACGATTTGATTTCGTTCCGCCGTTCGTGCCGTGAAGGCGTTTGTGGCTCTGATGCCATGAACATCAATGGCAAGAATGGTCTGGCTTGCCTGACCGACGTCGACAGCCTGAAGCAGCCGATCGTGCTGCGTCCGCTGCCAGGTCTGCCGGTCATTCGCGATCTGATCGTCGACATGACTCAGTTCTTCAAGCAGTACCACTCAATCAAGCCGTATCTGATCAACAACGATCCGGCACCGGAGCGCGAGCGTCTGCAGTCACCGGAAGATCGCGAAGAGCTGAATGGTCTGTACGAGTGCATCCTGTGCGCCTGTTGTTCGACCTCTTGCCCGTCGTTCTGGTGGAATCCTGACAAGTTTGTTGGCCCAGCCGGCCTGCTGGCGGCTTACCGCTTCATCGCCGATACACGCGATCAGGCCACCAACGAACGTCTGGACAACCTCGACGATCCATACCGCCTGTTCCGCTGTCATACCATCATGAACTGCGTTGATGTCTGTCCGAAGGGTCTGAACCCGACGAAGGCCATTGGCAAGATCAAAGACATGATGGTGCGTCGCGCTGTTTAAGCGCGTCGGCAACAATCTTGAATCGGCCGGGGATGGAACAGCACGAGCTCAACAAACTGCGTTGGCACTGTACGCGCCGCGCATTGCTCGAACTGGATATCACCCTCGGCCGTTTTCTTGATGACGGTTTTAAGAAGTTAAGCGAAACACAGGTCAAAACCTTCGTCGACCTGGTGGCCATGGAAGACCATGACCTCTGGGCATTGATCAGCGGTAAGGTCGAAACCACCGATCCCCGTGAATCCGAAGTGATTGCCGCCATTCGTAAGCATTGAGTAAGTCTCGCCGGTTACGTTCGATATATTCGTCGAGCGCCTCGCCGACAAGAAATTACAAGCTGTATCGACCATCCAGCATCATCGTCAAACACCTCATTTTTTGGGAAGAAGCAAATGAGCGAACGTAAAGCCACACTCCAGATTACAGGTCAGGAAGCCGTTGATTTTCCGATCATGGTCGGTACGCATGGCCAAGATGTGATCGACATCCGTACCCTGGGCGCTAAGACGGGTCTGTTTACCTACGACTCGGGTTTTCTGTCGACCGCTAGCTGCCAATCGAAGGTTACTTTCATCGATGGTGACGTCGGTGAGTTGCTGTATCGCGGTTATCCGATCGAGCAACTGGCTGAACAGTGCAATTTCATGGAAGTCGCGTACCTGCTCAAGAACGGCGAACTGCCGAACAAGAAGCAAAAGGAAGACTTCGAGAACGACATTAAGCTGCACACGATGGTGCACGATCAGATCAGCCGCTTCTACAACGGCTTCCGTCGTGACGCACACCCGATGGCAATAATGGTTGGCGTGGTGGGTGCGCTGTCGGCGTTCTATCACCATGGTGAAGACTATTCGAAGCCGGAAGTGCGTAGCATCGCCTTCAACCGTATCGTCGCCAAGATGCCGACCATCGTCGCCATGGCCTACAAGTATTCGATCGGCCAACCGTTCATGTACCCGCGTAATGACCTAGGCTACACCGCCAACTTCATGCAGATGATGTTCGGCACCCCATGCGAAGAGTACAAGCCGAATCCTGTGTTGGTCCGCGCGCTGGACGTGATCTTCACGCTGCATGCCGATCACGAGCAAAATGCGTCGACTTCGACCGTCCGTCTGGCCGGTTCGTCGGGTGCTAACCCGTTTGCCACCATGGCCGCAGGTATTGCTTGTCTGTGGGGCCCGGCACACGGTGGTGCCAATGAAGCTTGCCTGAACATGCTGGAGCAGATTGGCGATGTTTCGCGCGTGCCGGAATACATTGCCCGCGCCAAGGACAAGAACGACAGCTTCAAGCTGATGGGCTTCGGTCACCGCGTGTACAAGAACTTCGATCCGCGCGCCAAGCTGATGCGCAAAGTTTGCTACGACGTGCTGAAAGAGTTGGGTCTGGAAAACGACCGTCTGTTCAAGCTCGCCATGGAACTGGAAAAGATCGCGCTGGAAGATCCGTATTTCGTCGAGAAGAAGCTTTACCCGAACGTCGATTTCTACTCGGGTATCGTTCAGAAGGCGCTGGGTATCCCGACTGATATGTTCACCTGTATCTTCGCCCTGGCTCGTACCGTGGGTTGGATGACGCAGTGGGAAGAGATGATCACCGATCCGGAATACAAGATCGGCCGTCCGCGCCAGCTGTACACCGGTGCCGCGCGTCGCGATGTGAAGCCGCTCGAAAAGCGCGGTTAACTATCGAGAGGGTAGTGCACGCTGGAAGGGGCGGCCTGGCCGCCCTTTTCCACAATAAGGGGCTTGTGCAGTTGCAGCATAGCGCCGGATAGTTTCACAAGTTGCTTAGTCGACACACCAGGGGACGGGAATCGACGATTCCCAAACACACATAACGATCAACCGAATACGGTGACCAAGATGATGAAGGAACAATTCGAGAATTCTTACCTGTTCGGCGGTAACGCGCCGTTCGTGGAAGAACTGTATGAAGCCTGGCTAGAAAATGCCGCTGATGTGCCGGAATCTTGGCAGCGTTATTTCGAAGAGTTGGCGCGTCAGCCGGGCGCTGCACCGCGCGATGTGGCGCATGCCCCCGTGATCGCTGCCTTCGAAGCAGCAGGTCGTAACGGCGGTTTCCGCCCGACCGCCTCGGCTTCGGGCGGTGACGTACAGAAGAGCGTCGCCGTTGAAAACCTCATCAATGCCTATCGTTTTAACGGTCACGAGCGCGCTGAGCTTGATCCGCTCAAGCGTGATTTGCGTCCGCCGGTCGCTGATCTCGATCCGAAGACCTATGGTCTGAGCGATGCCGATATGTCGCGCAGCTTCGACACGGGTGACTTTAAGGTCGGTTCGGGTCAAACTGCACCGCTCAACCAGATTATCGATGCCCTGAAGCAGACTTACTGCCATCACATCGGCGTCGAATACATGTATATGACCTCGACGGTCGAGAAGAAGTGGTTGCAAGCCCGTCTTGAACCGAATCGCGGTCAGGCTGCTTATTCCGGCGAAGAAAAGAAGCGTTTCCTCGAGCGTTTGACCGCTGCCGAAACGCTGGAGCGTTATCTGCACACCCGTTATGTGGGTCAAAAGCGTTTCTCGCTCGAAGGCGGTGAATCGCTGATCCTGTCGATGGATGAGTTGATTCGTGTCGCGGGTGGTATGGGCGCCAAGGAAATCGTCATTGGTATGGCCCACCGTGGCCGTCTGAACGTGCTGGTCAATACCCTGGGCAAGAAGCCCTCGATGTTGTTCGATGAATTCGAAGGCAAGAAGAAGGTCGATCTGGGTTCCGGTGACGTGAAATACCACATGGGTTACTCGTCTGATGTATCGACCCCAGGAGGCCCGGTGCACCTGACGCTGGCGTTCAACCCGTCGCACCTGGAAATCGTTAACCCGGTGGTTGAAGGTTCGGTGTTTGCGCGTCAGTTCCGTATTGGCGAGAACGGCAAGAATGAAATCATCCCAGTGCTGATCCACGGCGATGCCGCTGTGATCGGCCAGGGATGTAACCAGGAAATGCTTAACTTCGCGCAGACCCGTGGCTATGGCACGGGTGGCACGATCCATATCGTGGTGAACAACCAGATCGGTTTCACGACCTCGGATCCGCGTGACTACCGTTCGGGCTTCTACTGTACCGATATCTTCAAGATGTCCGATTCGCCGATCTTCCACGTCAACGGCGATGATGCCGAAGCAGTGGCGCTGGTCACGCGTCTGGCCGTCGAATACCGTCAAACCTTCAAGAAAGATGTCGTCATCGACATCTTCTGTTTCCGTAAGCTCGGTCACAACGAGCAGGATGAGCCGATGGTGACCCAACCGCTCATGTACAAAAAGGTTCAGGCACACCAAGGTACCCGCAAGCTGTATGCGGACCAGCTGGTCGCCGCCGGTGTTATGCCGGCTGACGGCCCGGACGGCATCATCAAGGATTTCCGTGCCGCACTGGATAAAGGTGAGCTGCTGTATAACCCGGTCATTTCGGACTACAAGCGCAAGAATGCGCAAGATTGGCGTCCGTTCGCCACCAAGCAGTACATCGAAGTTTGTAACACCAAGGTGCCGGCTAAAGAACTCAAGCGTCTGGGTCTGAAGCTGGCCGAAGTTCCGGAAGGCTTTGTCCCGCATTCGCGCGTGAAGAAAATTCTCGAAGATCGTAAAGCAATGGCCGAAGGCAAGTTGCCGGTCGACTGGGGTATGGGTGAGAACCTGGCCTACGCCACATTGCTGGCCGAAGGTTACGGGATTCGTATCTCGGGTGAAGACGTGGGTCGGGGTACCTTCTTCCATCGTCACGCCACCATTCACGATCAGAATCGCGAAAGTTGGGATAAGGGCAGCTATCAACCGCTGGCCCACCTGCAGAAAGATCAGGGTCCGTTCCAGTGCTACGAATCCGTGCTGTCAGAAGAGTCGGTGCTGGCCTTTGAATATGGCTACGCCACCGCCGAACCGAATCAGCTGGTGATCTGGGAAGCCCAGTTCGGTGACTTCGTCAACGGTGCTCAAGTGGTGGTTGACCAGTTCATCGCCTCCGGCGAAACCAAGTGGGGTCGTGGTTGCGGCCTAGTCATGCTGCTGCCGCATGGCTACGAAGGCCAGGGTCCGGAGCACTCGTCCGCACGTCCTGAGCGTTTCATCCAGCTCTGCGCCGAAATGAACATGGAAGTCTGTGTGCCGTCCAACGCTAACCAGATCTACCATGTGTTGTGTCGTCAGATGGTGCGTAAACAGCGTAAGCCGCTGGTCATCTTCTCGCCGAAGTCGCTGCTCCGTAACAAGGATGCCAGCTGCTCGCTGGACGAGCTGGCCAAGGGCGAGTTCCAACGCGTGATTGGTGAAATCGACGATCTTAATCCGGCCAAGGTGACCCGTGTCATCCTGTGTTCGGGCAAGGTTTACTACGATCTGCTCAATGCACGTCGCGAACGCAAGCTGGATCATATCGCTATCATCCGTATCGAACAGCTCTACCCGTTCCCGGAAGAGTCGTTCAAGGCAGAATTGGCAAAATTCCCGAAAGCCACCGAGATCGTCTGGGCACAGGAAGAACCGCGTAACCAGGGCTTCTGGTACTGGTTTGCATCCCGTCAACATCTGGCCCGTTCGGTGGGTCCGAAGCAGAATCTGCTCCTCGTGTCACGCCCGGCGGCTGCATCGCCGGCTGTGGGCTACCTGGCCAAACACAATGAGCAACTCAAGACTTTGATTGAGTCCGCAATGGGCAAGATCGAGTATTAAAAAACCATAAGAGTCCGTGGAGAGAACAATGGCAATTATCGACGTCTTAGTCCCGCAACTGTCTGAATCGGTCGCCGAGGCCACCCTGGTGTCCTGGCACAAGAAGGAAGGCGAAGCCGTTTCCCGCGATGAGAATCTCATCGATATCGAAACCGATAAGGTTGTGCTGGAATTGCCCGCCCCGGATGGCGGCGTAATCGTCAAGGTGATCAAGGGTGACGGTGAAACCGTTGTGTCGGGCGAAGTGATTGCCCAGATCGACACCTCGGCCAAGGCCACCGCATCGGCTCCGGCCGCCGCCGCACCAGCGCCGGCCGCCGCTGCGCCAGCACCCGCCACAGCGCCTGCCGCATCGGCACCCGCCGCAGCCGCAGGCACGGCTAGCCCAGCTGCCCGCAAGATCCTGGAAGAGAAGGGCGTTGCCGCAGGTGACGTTGCTGGTTCGGGTCGTGGTGGTCGTGTGACGAAGGAAGACGCCGTTGCGGCACAACCGAAGGCTGCTGGTGCTGCCGCCGCCCCGGTTGCTCTGGGTGACCGTGCCGAACAGCGCGTGCCGATGTCGCGTCTGCGTGCGCGTATCGCTGAACGTTTGCTGCAATCGAAGAACGAAAACGCGATCCTGACCACGTTCAACGAAGTGAATATGGGCCCGGTGATGGCGCTGCGTAAGCAGTACGCCGAGAAATTCGAGAAGCAACATGGCGTCCGCCTGGGCTTCATGGGTTTCTTCGTCAAGGCCGCTTGCGCTGCCCTGCAGAAGTTCCCGATCCTGAACGCCTCTGTTGATGGCAACGATATCGTCTATCACGGCTACATCGACATCGGTATTGCTGTCGGTTCGCCGCGTGGCTTGGTTGTGCCGATCATCCGTAACGCGGATCAGCTCAGCATCGCCGAGATCGAAATGAAGATCGCCGAATTCGGTGCCAAAGCCAAAGACGGCAAGCTGTCGATGGAAGAACTGTCGGGCGGTACCTTCTCGATCTCTAATGGTGGTGTGTTTGGTTCGATGCTGTCGACCCCGATCATCAACCCGCCGCAATCGGCCATCCTGGGTATCCACGCTACGAAGGACCGCGCCATGGTTGAGAACGGCCAAGTGGTTATCCGCCCAATCAACTACCTCGCCATGTCGTACGACCACCGTATCATCGACGGCCGTGAAGCTGTCTTGGGTCTGGTCACGATGAAGGAAGCGCTGGAAGACCCAGCTCGCCTCCTGCTCGGCGTCTAAGAAAGGAAGTTCACGATGTCTCAGCAATTTGACGTACTCGTGATCGGTGGCGGTCCTGGCGGCTACGTGGCCGCCATCCGCGCCGCGCAGCTCGGCTTTAAGGTCGCCTGCTGTGAATCCAACGCTTATGCCGACCCGAAGGGTCAGCCACGTCTGGGCGGTACCTGCCTGAATGTCGGCTGTATCCCATCAAAGGCGCTGCTACATACCTCGCATATGTTCGAGGAAGCTGGGCACGCCTTCGCCGATCAGGGCATTACGGTTGGCGCACCGAAGATCGACGTTGCCAAGATGATTGCGCGTAAAGCCAACATCGTGACGCAGCTGACCCAAGGCATTGCTGGCCTGTTCAAAAAGAACAAGGTCACTTTCCTGGCTGGCCATGGCAGCTTCGTCGGCCAAGGTGGCAATGGTTGGCAAGTCAAAGTCGGCAAGGACACCGTGGAGGCCAAGCAGGTCATCATCGCCACCGGCTCGACTGCCCGCCATCTGCCAGGTGTGCCTGTTTGCAACGAGATCGTTTGCGACAACATTGGTGCACTGGAAATTGGTGCTGTGCCGAAGAAGCTGGCTGTGATTGGTGCTGGTGTGATCGGTCTGGAGATGGGTAGCGTCTGGCGTCGTCTGGGTGCCGAGGTGACCGTGCTTGAAGCTATGCCGGATTTCCTGGCGGCGGCCGATCAGGACGTGGCCAAGGAAGCCCAGAAGATCTTCACGAAGCAAGGCTTGGCCTTCAACTTCGGCGTTAAGATCGGCGATATCAAGAAGACGGCCAAGGGCGTCTCGATCAACTACACCGACAAAGATGGTAAGGCACAGAAGCTCGATGCTGACCGCCTAGTCGTGTCGATTGGTCGTATTCCCAACACCGATGGTCTGGGTGCCGACAAGGTCGGCCTCAAGCTCAATGAGCGCGGCATGATCGAAGTCGATGGCCACTGCAAGACCAATCTGCCGGGTGTTTGGGCGATCGGTGATGTGGTGCGCGGCCCGATGCTGGCGCACAAGGCGATGGAAGAGGGTGTGGCCGTGGCTGAACTGATGGCCGGTCAAGCAGGTCATATCAGCTTTGACTTCATCCCCTGGGTCATCTACACCGATCCGGAAATCGCTTGGGTCGGCAAGACCGAGCAACAACTCAAGGCCGAAGGCGTTGCCTACAAGGCTGGCAAGATCCCGTTCATGGCCAATGGTCGTGCGCTGGGGGCCGGTAATGCTCAGGGCTTCGTCAAGATGCTGGCAGATGCCAAGACGGATCGTATCCTCGGCGTGCACATCATTGGCCCGAATGCTTCCGAGCTGATCGGTGAGTGTGTGGTGGCGATGGAATTCGGTGCGGCCAGCGAAGATCTGGCGCGTATCTGCCATGCGCACCCGACCCTGTCGGAAGTCGTACACGAAGCTGCACTGGCTTGCGATAAGCGCCCGCTGCACTTCTAAGTCGTACAGGCATCAACAAAAAACGGAACCTTCGGGTTCCGTTTTTTGTTTGAGCAGCGGCGAAATTACTTCTTGAGCCAACCTTGTTTGTGGAAGAACCAGAAGGGAATGACCACCGAAATGGCCATGAGCACCAGCGAGAAGGGGTAACCGTATTCCCAGCGCAACTCCGGCATGACGTCGAAGTTCATACCGTAAATACTGGCGATTAGTGTTGGTGGCAGCATCGCGACCGAGGCCACCGAGAAGATCTTGATGATGCGGTTCTGGTTAATGTTGATGAAACCGACCGTCGCATCCATCAGGAAGTTGAGCTTATCGAAAACGAAGCCCGTGTGGCCGTCCAGAGAATCGATGTCGCGCAGAATCTGGCGACCTTCGTCATTCTGTTGTTCGTTAAGCAGCTTTACGCGCATTAGGAACGACACGGCGCGACGTGTATCCATCAGGTTACGGCGGATACGGCCATTGAGATCTTCCTCGACCGCAATGCCTGATAGCACGACACCGGCCGCATCATCCGACATCTCGCTACCGAGTACCTGCTTGCTGAATTTGTCGAGACGATCGTAAATGCCTTCGATGATGTCTGCGGAGTATTCGACATCGATGTCGAGCAACTGCAGCAGCACGTCCTTTTCGTCGCGCACGTAGTAGGGCTGGCGGCGAGCGCGCAGGCGCAGCAGGCGGAACTGGGCGAGTTCGTCACGGCGCAGGCTAAACAGCATGCCACCTTTGAGAATAAAAGCCACACGCATGGTGTCGCTGTCTTCATCGGTGTGCTGGAAAAAGTCCGAACGGATATGAAGTTCGCCGTTCTCTTCTTCGAAGAAGCGTGCCGAGGCTTCGAGATCATCCACCTCGTCTTCTTCGGGCAACACGATCGAGAATTGAGTCTTCGCCCAGTCACGCTCCTCCTCAGTCGGGGACTCGAAGTCGACCCAGACAGGATGGCAGTGCTGCAGGTCTTCCAGGGACTCGACAGTCACCTGTTGCAAGCGGCCGTGGTTGAGCTCAAAAGCGGTAATCATGGCGCGCACTATACCCAACACGGCGGCATCGGACAAGTAAAATCTGCAATCAGATCAGAGAGATGCCTAGGGTTTTTGCGGGGCGATCGCCGGGTCGGCTTTCAAGTCTGGCGCATTCTTTAAATTAGGGATCAGCGGCTGCCCAGCGGCTTTTTTTGCCTTGATTTCCTTAACGGTCTCCTCTAGGGCAACAAAGCGCTCAGGGGTGGCTGGATGGGTGGCTGTATGGCTGCTCTGAATGGCTGCCGGCGACAGCGTGGCCATCCGCCGCCAGAATTGCGGGGCATTGTCGATATCGCCACCGGCTTGCGCCATGATATATAACCCCACGTAGTCGGCCTCGGCTTCAAAGCCCTGGGAGAAGGCATTGCCGCCCAGGCTGCCGAAGAGTCCCTGGGTGGGCACTTTGAGGAGCAGTTGAGTCGCGATGTCCAGTATCGTCCCTAGGGTGTAGTTGGTCATCTTGGCCCGCATGTGCCCCATACTGTTGTGGGCAATTTCGTGCGAAATCACCAGCCCCAACTCCGTATCACTGTTTGCAAAACGCATCATGCCCCGTTGCACGACCACCTGGTTACCATCGGCGTAGGCGTTGACTTCATCGCCTTGACCGAGAACGACAGGATAGCTACAGGCCCGATCAGGCGTGATGAGCAGGCTTTGTGCCTGTATAGAACTTTTTGCTTTGCGCTGGATGTCCACACGGAGCGCTTGCCCATTGCGTGACTGTTCCTTAATCTGCCCCAGCGATTGTTTCACGGGTTCGCCATCGTTGCCGGAGACTGGCCAACTTCCTATCTGGGTGATGGTGTCGCCTGTTCTGACCCCGGCTTTATCCGCGGCTGACCCCGGAACAACATACACCACCTGAACCGCGTTGCTGAGCTTGTACACGCTCTCGGCCGTTTCCCGAAATTGCTCAGTCAACAAGGTGCTGCTGTTCGCAATCGCCATGCCTGTGGTGTAACGAACATCGTCGCCGCACAGATCGGAACCTCGAGTGAGCAACGGATAGCTGACGCGTAGCAGACGCTGCTGGTCTTCCAGGTAGGCTTGTAAGGCGATCTGCCGTTGCTTGCGTGCCTCGGCCTCGGCAGCCCCATCACTGACCCGTACCCGTTGCGTGGTCGGTGCGCAGGCGGTAAGTACGATACATGCGATTACGCCCACTACCCAACCAACCGGCGAATGCTTGGTGTGGGCGCTGAATCTCATGCGGAGCAGTCGCAAATTCAGATCACTGCTCCAAAAGACTGCGTAGCATCCAGGCAGTTTTTTCGTGGATCTGGATTCGTTGTGTCAGCAGATCGGCAGTCGCTTCGTCGCCGGCTTTGTCAGCGGGGGCAAACAGGGCACGCGCCGTACGCGCTGTGGCCTCATGGCCGGCGACCAGTTCCTTGATCATGTCGATGGCCTTGGGAATGCCTTTGCTGTCCTTGATTACGGTGAGCTTGGCGAAATCGGCGTAGGTACCTGGTGCTGGGAAACCCAGGGCGCGAATCCGCTCGGCAATCGCATCTGAGGCCAGCCAAAGTTCGTTGTACTGGGTTTCAAACATGAGATGCAGGGTCTGGAACATCGGCCCCGTTACATTCCAGTGAAAATAATGCGTTTTAAGATACAGCGTGAAATTATCCGCGGCCAGTTTGCTCAGGCCGGCGGCGATGGCTTTGCGATCTCTTTCGGGGATGCCGATATCGATTTTCATGATCTCACTCCATAAAAGGCGGGGATACCGCACAGGGCTATTATGCGCCAAAAAAATCGTCGGCATAAACCCGTTCGTATAGGCGTTGATCATTACGAAATGGGGCTTTGCACGATAAAATACAAGTCATGGATATCGCAGCACTGACCCCTAACGCCCCCGGTATGCTCGGTGCCTATGCGGCGGCACTTGAAGCCAAGGGTTTTCAGCCTGATCCGGCGCAAATGCTGGCGGTGGAACGTTTGCACACGCTTTATGAATCGCTGGTTAGCTTCAAGTCTGCCCGTAGCAGCAAGATCAAGCGCATGCTCTCATCGCCTAGCGTGCCGCGTGGCGTCTATTTCTGGGGTGGGGTAGGCCGCGGTAAAAGTTTCATCATGGACTGCTTTTTTGCCGCCGTGCCTTACCAGCGCAAGAAACGCATTCATTTCCATGCCTTCATGCACCAGATTCATGCCGAGCTACGTGAACAGGTCGGTAAAGCGGATCCGCTGGTGCCGGTTGCTAACCGAATTGCTAAAGAAACGCGCTTGCTGTGTTTCGACGAGTTTCACGTATCCGACATCGCCGATGCCATGATTCTCGGACGTTTGCTGGAGCTGCTCTTCGAGAAGGGCGTCGTCTTTGTCATGACCAGCAATTATCCGCCGGATAATCTGTACCCGAATGGCCTGCAGCGCATGAACTTCTTGCCGACCATTGAACTCCTCAAGAAACAACTGGACGTCATGCCGCTCGACGGGGGACAGGATTACCGTCTGCGTAAGCTTGAAGTCATGCCGGTCTACCATGTGCCTCACGACGACGAGACCGAGCGCGCTATGGCGGAATATTTCACCGTGGCAGCGACGTTGCCGGGCGTTAGCGGCGAATCTATCGAGATCAATAATCGCAAGATCCCGACGATCCGTCTTGCACCGGGTGTCGTTTGGTTCGATTTCATGACCATCTGCGGTGATGGTCGCGCGCAGTCTGACTATCTGGAACTCGTGCGTGAATACCACACCATTCTGGTGTCTAATATTCCGGTGCTCGAAACCCGCCATGGTGCCGAAGCGCGTCGTCTGACCTGGTTGGTCGATGTCTGTTACGACCATCGGGTCAAACTCATTATCTCGGCCGGTGCCTATCCCGATGATCTGTACGTCGAAGGCCCCAATGCGCACGAATTTTTCCGTACGGCAAGCCGTCTGACCGAAATGCAATCGCGTGAATACCTGGCATTACCGCATCTGGTCGATATCGTCAGAACTTGAGTGTTAGTAATGACCTTATTCATTGCTTTCTCCATTATCCTGCTCGCCATCTGGCTGGTATGCCGTGCTATTGCTTGGTTGCCAGCGTATTACGCACACGAAGAACAGGCATGGATCGCAGCCGTCCGGCAAGGAAGCGATATCGATTTGCATCAGCCTCAGCCAATGGGTGTGGGTGCGTTATGGCGTGACTTCTTTGCTGCACCACCACCGTTCAATCGATTAACCATGGTCGCCGCGATCGTCATTGGCTTGGTCGCTGCTGTCTTATGGCGCAATCTGGTCCCGGGTTGGCCGATGGTTGCCTGGTTCGTATTCAGTTGTAGTCTCATCACGTTAGCGTTGGTCGACCATCAGACCAAACTGCTACCGGATATCTTGACGATTCCCATGCTCTGGCTGGGCTTGCTCATGCAGCTGTTTCCGGAAACAGCCAGTTTCGGTCTTGAAATGGCGGTGATTGGAGCCATGTTGGGCTATTTACCGCTCTGGTTGTTGGCCCAAGCCTATCGGCTGATTCGTGGGCGGGATGGCCTTGGCATGGGCGATCTGAAGCTGCTGGCAGCCATGGGTGCTTGGTCGGGGCCATGGGTGCTGCCGCAGGTGGTCTTTGCGGCAGCACTATTCGCTATTGTCTGGTTTGTCATTCAACGCGTATTGAGCCGCCGTGGCGCCACAATGCAGGATGAGCACCCCTTTGGACCGTGGCTGATTCTGGCTTATCTGCTGATCGTATTCGTTCACATCAGCAGATAAACTCAGGCAGCGGCTAGCGCCTGATCCAGATCGGCGATCAGATCATCGATGTGTTCGATTCCCACAGACAAACGAATCATGTCTTCCGAGACCCCGGCTTTCGTCAACTCTTCTGGAGATAACTGACGGTGTGTGGTCGAGGCCGGATGGCAGGCCAACGACTTGCAATCGCCGATGTTCACCAGACGTGTGACAAGTTGCAGCGCATCTTGGAACTTGCCGCCGGCGGTGAGACCGCCTTTGACGCCGAAGTTCAGAATGCCCGATGCGCGGCCGCCCATGTACTTCTGCACTAGGGCATGATCCTTATGATCTGGCAGGCCTGCGTAGTTGACCCAGTTCACCTTCGGATGATTTTTCAGATACGCGGCGATCTTCGTTGCGTTCTCGCAGATGCGATCCATGCGCAGCGCCAGGGTTTCAATGCCCTGCAGAATCATGAAAGCGTTGAACGGTGAAATCGCGGCACCCATGTTACGTAGCGGCACCACGCGGGCGCGGCCGATATAGGCTGCTGGTCCCAACGCTTCGGTATAGACCACGCCGTGATACGACACATCCGGTTCGTTGAGGCGCTTAAACTTGGCCTTGTGCTCGGCCCACGGGAACTTGCCGCTATCGACGATAATGCCGCCGATGGAGTTGCCATGGCCCCCCAGATACTTGGTCAAGGAATGCACCACGATATCGGCACCGTGTTCAAAGGGACGGCACAGGTAGGGCGAAGGCACTGTGTTATCGACGATCAACGGTACGCCGTTTTTGTGGGCAATATCGGCGAGCTTTTCGAAATCCGTAATGTTGCCGAGGGGGTTGCCCACCGACTCGCAATAGATCGCCTTGGTCTTGCCATCGATGAGTTTAGCGAAGGAATCCGGATCGCGATAATCGGCAAAGCGGACCTCGATGCCGTACTGCGGTAGCGTGTGCGCGAATAGATTGTAAGTGCCGCCGTACAAGGTGCTCGACGTGACGATGTTATCCCCAGCCTCGGCGATCGTCTGGATCGCATAGGTGATGGCGGCTTGACCTGAGGCCAGTGCCAGACCTGCGATGCCGCCTTCGAGTGCGGCGACACGTTTTTCGAGCACATCCTGCGTCGGGTTCATGATGCGGGTGTAGATGTTGCCGGCGACTTTGAGGTCAAACAGATCGGCACCATGCTGAGTGCTATCGAAGGCGTATGAGGTCGTCTGGTAAATCGGTACGGCGACAGCTTTGGTGGTCGGATCGACTTCGTAACCAGCGTGGACGGCAAGCGTTTCGAGTTTCATGGTTGTTTCCTTGTCTCCGTTAAATCGTTTGTTCAAGATTTTTTATGAGCATACCGCATCGGGTCGATAGCGCGCACCAGATCTTTCGGTAGCGGCAAGGGCTCTCCACCAATCTGGCTAGCCAGCAACTCGGCGCACAAGCTTGCAAACAGGATGCCACGAGCGCCGAAGCCAGAGTTCACGTAGAGCCCTGGCACGCGGGTACGCGCCGCCCGTGAACGGCTGGCATTGGCAGTATGTTCGTTTGCGGGGAGTTGCCCAACCAGCGGCAACCGGTCGGGGACGACCGGCCGTAGCCCGACCTTGCCGCCTAGGGTGGCGTTATCGGCCGCAGGCCAGGCAAGATCGCTATCTGTCACCATGCTACGGATCGTTGCCAGATTCTCGGCGTGTTCGCTCGCGCGCAAGATGAGGTTGGTATCGTCGACAATAAAGCTGGCACCACAAGTTGCTTGGCCGTCGATGCTGGGTGTCCAATACCCGTTACGACACACCACGGTTTGTGGTGCTGGGGTGGGGGGTGAGGACATGACAGTGGTTTGACCCCGTGCCGCCCGTATAGGTAGCGCATCGCTATAGGCTTCGGCAATGCGTGGGGCATCGGTGGCGTTGGCCAGAATCACGATATCTGCTTTAGCCAGTACCTGGCCCTGATGGCCCAACGCGATCCACCCAGAATCGGACTGGCGTAGTTGTGCAACAGGCGTGTGCTCGCACAGAACCGCACCTGAGGCTTTGAGAAGTTGCTCACAATAATCCGAAGGATTTACCCAGCCACCGGCGGCAAACCACCAGCCACCCGCAGCAACGGGTAAGCCAGCATGCTTAGACGCGGTGTCTTGGTCAAGCCAAGTTAGCAAGTCTTCGGGAAAGCCCAATGCACTGACTGCTTGTTTCATCGTTGTCGCTTGCGTCTCATCACGCGCCAGATGGAGCACGCCGCAGGCATCCCATTGCACGGGCAGGCCTCGCTGATTGAGTTGTTGCAGCCGTTGCAGCGTGCTCAGGAAACCGGCGCGGGTCAATCGCGACAGCACGTTGTCGTCGATCGAAGGCAATGGCCGGATCACGCCGGCCTTGTTGCCGGATGCCCCGCCGGCCAGAGTGCCACGATCGATGATCGTGCAGCGCCAGCCATGTGCAGCTAGACGTTCTGCCGTTGCCGTGCCCGCCAATCCGGCACCGATGATGAGGGCATGCCCGGGTTGGGTGCCAGGGTAGGGATGTGGGCGGCGCTCGCGGAACAACCCCGTCAGCATCTCGCGCTTCTGTGCGAAACCGGGTTGCAATGCTAAATCAAAGCCACTGGAAGTCAGCCGGCGGCGCAAGGCACCATTGACACTCCAGGTTGCCAGCGTGGTTCCGGCACCTGAGAGCTTGGCCAGGGCTTCGACGACGGGGTCTGACCAAATGTCTGGGTTCTTGCCAGGCGCAAATCCATCCAGATAGATTGCATCGGCGCGCCCGGCCACTTGGGCAAGGGCGGTCTCGGCATCGCCCAGGATGAGCGTGAGCATGACGCGACCTTGGTCGAATTCCAGGCGGTGTGTTCCCTCAGCCAACACTGGCCACTGACTGATCAAAGCATCGACCAGATCAGGAGCCATTTCGTTTTTATAGGGTTCGAGCAGGCGGATCAGATCAGCTTGCAGTAACGGGTGTTTCTCGACTGAGACAAAGTGAAGGCGCTGGCAGCGTGCAGCCACTCCCTGATCGCGCCAGGCTGCCCAAGTTGTCAGGAAATTGAGCCCGAGCCCGAAACCGGTTTCGACGATGACAAAGTGATCGTGTGCAGTTTCGTTGGCCCAACGCGCCGGCAAATCATTGCCGCCCAAAAAAACATGCCGGGCCTGTGCGATGGCACCGGCCCGGCTGTGATAAACGTCGTCATACACCGGCGCATACGGCGTACCGTCATCAGTCTGTGACAGTGTCGCCGGTGTAATGGACATAGTTAGTCGATGCTTCTCATTTGCGGGAATAGGATGACGTCGCGAATCGCGGCTGAATCGGTGACCAACATAATCAGTCGATCAATGCCGATACCGCAGCCACCGGTTGGCGGCAGGCCGAATTCCAGCGCCTGGATGTAATCCGCGTCGTAATACATCGCTTCCTCATCGCCGGCTTCTTTGGCAGCAACCTGGGCGAGGAAACGCTCGGCTTGATCTTCCGGATCGTTCAGCTCCGAGAAGCCGTTGGCGATTTCACGACCGACGATGAATAGTTCGAAACGTTCGGCGATCTCCGGGTTCTTATCACTCCGGCGCGCCAGCGGCGACACTTCCGCCGGGTAGTCGATGATGAAGGTCGGTTCCCACAGCTGGGCTTCGGCGGTTTCTTCAAAGAATATGAGTTGCAAGCCGCCGAGGCCAGCCATTTTGGGGATCTCGACCTTGCGCTTGGTCAGCTCTTCGCGCAGCCAGGCTTCGTCATTGAGTTGCGCTTCGGTGTATTGCGGGCAGTGCTTCATCACGGCCTGAACAATGGTCAGGCGATGGAAGGGCTTCGACAGATCCAGCTCGCGACCCTGATAGGTGAACAGTTCTTTGCCCAATGCTTCACGTG
Organism: uncultured Dechloromonas sp.; assembly: GCA_937996725.1. Taxonomy (GTDB): domain Bacteria; phylum Pseudomonadota; class Gammaproteobacteria; order Burkholderiales; family Rhodocyclaceae; genus Fluviibacter. The sequence continues at coordinate 17,447 of CALKUR010000088.1, forward strand.
CAGCGTGACGGATCACGCCTTCGGTGAAGTTCATCATGCTCTTGTAGTCCGCATAGGCCTCGTAGAACTCCATCATCGTGAATTCTGGGTTATGACGCGGCGAAAGGCCTTCGTTACGGAAGTTGCGGTTGATCTCGAAAACTTTTTCGAAGCCCCCCACGACCAGACGCTTCAGATACAGCTCCGGCGCAATGCGCAGGTAGAGCGGCATATCGAGGGCATTATGGTGTGTGGTGAACGGCTTGGCCGACGCGCCACCCGGAATCGGGTGCATCATCGGGGTTTCAACTTCCAGATAGCCATCGTTGACCATATAAGCGCGGATCGATTGCACCAAGCGGCTGCGGGCCACAAAGGTCGCGCGCGATTCCTGATTCATGATCAGGTCCAAATAGCGCTGGCGGTAGCGCTGTTCGATATCGGTTAGGCCGTGGAACTTTTCAGGGAGCGGGCGTAGGCACTTGCTGAGCAGTCGAATGCTATCGCAAGCAATGCTCAGCTCACCGGTCTTGGTTTTAAACAATATGCCGGTGCAGCCAACAAGATCGCCCAGATCCCACTTCTTGAAATCAGCGTAGACGTCTTCGCCAACCTTGTCGCGAGTCACGTAGAGTTGGATACGACCCGACACATCTTGAATGGTCAGGAACGAGGCTTTGCCCATCACGCGCTTAAGCATGATTCGGCCGGCAACGCTCACTGAGATCGGCATGCCATCAAGTTCTTCCGGCGACTTGGCTTCGAAGTGTTCGATCAGCTTGGCCGCCGTGTTTTGGCGCTCGAAATCGTTGGGGTAGGCAGCACCCGCCTCGCGCCATTGGCGCAGTTTTTCACGGCGCTCTGCAACCAGCTGGTTTTCGTCGTTTACGGTAGCGATCGTGTCGTTGTTCTGATCGGTCATGGTCGTTTCCTTTGTGCAGACCCGGTTAGACGCCTTGCTTCAGGCTTTCTTCAATGAATTGATCCAGGTCGCCGTCGAGTACGCCCTGGGTATTGCCTACTTCTACGTTGGTACGCAGATCCTTGATGCGCGATTGGTCGAGCACGTAGGACCGAATCTGATGCCCCCAGCCAATATCGGACTTGGCATCTTCCAGCTTCTGCTGTTCGGCCTGGCGCTTGCGCAGCTCAAACTCGTAAAGACGGGCGCGCAGCATCTTCCAGGCTTCATCGCGGTTGCGGTGCTGCGAGCGGTCGTTTTGACACTGCACAACAATATTGGTGGGCACGTGGGTCAGGCGAACGGCCGAGTCAGTCTTGTTAATGTGCTGACCGCCGGCCCCCGAGGCGCGGTAGGTATCCGTACGCACATCGGACGGGTTGATCTCGATTTCGATCGAGTCGTCGACTTCCGGGTAGATGAAGACACTACAGAATGAGGTATGACGCCGGGCGTTCGAATCGAACGGTGACTTACGCACTAAGCGGTGCACGCCGGTTTCGGTACGTAGCATGCCGTAGCAGTAATCGCCGGAGAGGCGCAGCGTGGCAGATTTGATGCCAGCGACATCGCCTTCGGACTCTTCCAGCACTTCGACCGTGAAACCCTTGCGTTCGGCATAACGAATGTACATGCGCAGCAGCATCGATGCCCAGTCCTGGGCCTCAGTACCGCCGGCACCTGCCTGAATTTCGATAAAGCACGGGTTCGGATCCTGGGGGTTGTTGAACATGCGACGGAATTCCATCGCCGCCACTTCCTTCTCCAGGCCATCGATATCCGTCGACACAGCATTAAGTGTGTCGTCATCGTTCTCTTCGCGCGCCATCTCGAAGAGATCTTTGGTATCGGTCAAATTTTGCTGGATGGTGCCCAGGGAGACAACCACGCCTTCCAGGGACTTCTTTTCACGACCTAGATCCTGGGCGCGCTTGGCGTCATTCCAGATATTGGGGTCTTCGAGGATTTCAGAGACTTCGGCTAGACGCGCAGACTTGGCGTCGTAGTCAAAGATACCTCCGAAGACCATTGGCGCGCTCGGCCAGGTCTGCAAGGTGGTTGGCAAGGCTATTAAGCTGTTCGGCTTCCATAATGCGTCAATTTCTCAGGGTGGTGCCAGCATCTGGCTATAAGCTCGCCATTATAGCTTGCTGGCCTTGTCTGTGGACTGAAAGCTGTGCTATAGTCTTGGCCTCGACGCGCTCGTAGCTCATCTGGATAGAGTACTTGGCTACGAACCAAGGGGTAGGGAGTTCGAATCTCTCCGAGCGCGCCAGAATTTGAGGGGCTTTCAGCAATGAAAGCCCCTTTTTCTTTGTTGTGGCGTAGCATTAATAACTCTAAATAGATTTGCGCCACAACCTATTGAATATTTTATATATACCCGTCCGCGTCAAATTTCTTCTGGTTTTAGCAATCGCCAGCTGTTGGATGGTTGTGTCTTTATTTTTGGCACGGCCGTGGTTTCAGGATTTATCTGCAATCACCGGGCCATGGCTGGCGGGTTATTTAATAGGTTTCATAGCTATTGTTCCTGGCTTTATGAATATCTTCGTTTTGGTCGCGCTGCTTTTTGATCGGCGGCCTCGAGATAAGACAGGATTGCAGTATCCACCAATCACCGTCCTAGTTGCGGCTTACAACGAAGAAGATGGTATTGCTGACACTGTGAGAAGTTTACAGAATCAGGATTACCCATCGACCATGAGAATCTTGGTACTGAATGATGGTTCCATAGATCAGACAGGGGAGATTCTGCAGGTTCTGGAGAAACAGGTTTATGAAGTTGAAGTTCTGACTTTTAATAGGAATTATGGGAAATCGCACGCCCTCAATATCGGGCTGCATCACACCACGACGGATCTGCTGATTACCGTGGACGGTGATTGTTACGTTAAACAAAACGGTGTCCGAAAGCTGGTGGAGCGTTATCTCTCTGATCCGCCCAATACGGCTGCAGTAGCTGGGGAGATGCTCATCCGTAATTCCCGTGAGAACTGGATCACCAAAGCACAGGAGTGGGACTATTTCCTGGGGATTGCGGCTGTTAAACGCATACAATCATTATTTCAGGGCACGCTTGTTGCTCAAGGTGCGTTTTCGCTCTATGAGCGCCGATGCCTGGAAGCCATCGGTGGCTGGCCTGATACGGTGGGCGAGGATATTGTGCTGACCTGGATGTTGTTGGACGCTGGGTATCGGATTGGACACGCCGAAAATGCCTGTGCTTTTACCCGCTGTCCGAATTCCCTGTCAAAATTTATTCGCCAACGGCAACGCTGGTCCCGGGGTTTGATCGAAGCATTTAAAGCCAACCCCAGGATACTGTTAAAGCCCAGATTGAGTACTCTCTATGTCTGGTGGAATATGCTCTTCCCCTTGATTGATCTTGCGTACACGATTGGATTTTTACCCGGGATTGTATTGGCATGCTTCGGGTATTTCTGGATCATCGGGCCGATGACCCTGGCTTTGTTACCCGCTGCGGCAATTTTGAATCGAGTGATGCTACGTGTCAGCGAAAAGATGTTTGAAGAACAGTCGCTCAAGATTAGGTCAAACCTATCCGGTTTTATTTTTTATATGTTTGCCTATGGATTGATCCTACAACCTGTCTGCGTTTGGGGGTATTTGTCTGAATTGTTGATGTTCCGAAAACGTTGGGGTACAAAATGAAGTGGAGGACGTTGGCACTGGTTGGATTTCTGGCCACGTCCCTTCAGGCGTTCTCAGAAGAATCTTCGGATAAAACCGAATGGCGTCAGGCGGTTCTGATTCCTAGCTTTTTTGGGATGAGCGATAGCGAGGGGTTTAATACGACGCGTTACCGTACGGGGGTAATGCCGCTCTATGAGCATGGAGACCGCTATACCAGCGTTGAATATCTCAGAAACCATTTCTCTCAGAATGGCTGGCAATCCTCTGCCAATGAAGCTCGCATCGTTACAAAATCAATCAATCCGAGGTCGGCCCTGGGGTACAACCTCAATCTGGGTTACAACCGTGAAAACAATTTCGGGCTGCTGACTACAGATAGCCAATACGGCTTTAGCCTTGGAGACAACGCTCGCGCCGAAATCATGGTGAATCGTGATCGTGTCGAAACACAAAACGCCATCACCAATAACATTTATTACACGCTCACTGGTGCCAGTCTCGAATACAAGCCCTTCGAACGTGTGACACTGGTCGGCATGGGTGGCGACATGTTCTTTTCTGATACGAACACGCGCGCCTTCATGCGGCTCAAAGCCATCTATGACCTGATTCCTGATTATGGGGTTACCGCACAGCTTCGGTACCGTCAGTATCACGACAGCAATGTCAACGTGACTAATAATTATTTCAACCCTGGCAATTACTATGAGGGTATGTTTGCCTTAGGGATACGAAAACGGATTCATGGCTGGATGCTAAATGGCACTGCTGGTTTAGGTCAGCAAGGAATCAATAACCAATCAACAACAACGACACAATTGCTTGAGCTGGGCGCAACCAGTCCAATGTCTGGAAACCTTTTTTTTAGAAGTCGGCTAGGATACGGGAAATCTGCTGGCTTCCTGGGGCCAGACTATTCGTACCAATATGTGATGGAAGAGCTAATTTATTCTTTCTAGTGTTGCATGTCATAGACTTCTATCCGATTTCTGCCATTGACCTTGGCCGCCATCATGGCTTTATCGGATTGGTCGACCAAGTCGTCATGAATATTGTCAGCTGTAACGTGCGTTGCGGCGACACCGATACTGACGGTGATTGGTGTATGTCCGGGCCCACAGAAATCGGTACAGATCTCAGATATGGCGTTAAGAATACGATCTGCTACATCCAGTGCTCCGCTTTCCGGGGTTTGCGGCATGACGACCACGAATTCCTCGCCTCCCCAGCGGCAACAAAAATCCAGTGGGCGTCGTATGCATTGGCATATTGTTTTTGCGACATTGATCAATACCGCGTCGCCTTTTTCGTGCCCAAACCGGTCGTTGAACCTCTTGAAATGGTCAATATCAATGAAGAGCACGCTGATGGGCGTGTTGTCACGTTTGGCTTCAAGCCATAGCCGCTCGAATTGATCGTCCAGATAGCGACGATTGTATAGACCCGTTAGCTTGTCGTGTGTGCTGGCGTTGACTGCCAAATACAGCTGCTTGGCATTTTTGTACATGATCACAAAAAGCCTAAGAACGATGCAGCCGGCTAGAAGGCTATTGGCGATTAATATCCATTGGTCGTCAACAAATTTTAGTAATGTTGTGTTGAAAGGCGAGCCTGTCCCGCCAGAATCTAGAACGGTTGTTACTTGCAGATGGGCTTCCCAAGTATAAAAGAGCGCCACTGTTAGCGTCATCAACATCATTAGCAAGGTGGACGCGCCAATGCAGATGATGTGTCGTTTGAGATTTGTTGGGTACTTGCTGGTCATTTGAGAACTCAGCACGAAACTCTGCGCATCGTGATGTGTATAACCGGTTGTATATGAAAGCCTAGGTATTTGATTTCGCCGATTTGACCGCATCTGCAGCAGCCATCGACATTTTTACGGCTTCATGAGCGGCCTCAGTTGCACGTTTTGTAGCGGCAGCAGCTTCTTCAGATGCCTGTAGAGAAGCCTCCTCCGCTTGTTGTGCAACCGCAGCGGCGGCAGCAGCCGCTGCTGCAGCTGATGCAGCAGCAGCTTCCATCGCCGCTTCGGCTGAAGCGCGGGCGGCTTCGGCGGCAGATTCTGCTGCCTCAATCACGGACCTGTCTGCGGCCTTAATGGCGGCCTCAGAGCACTTTGCGGCGGCGAACGATGCTTTTTGCGCAGCGGTACAGGCTCTTTTGGCAGCTTCGGACGAGCGGATGGTGAGCGTTCGTAGCGAAGACAAGGCAACGCTATACCGCTCGTTGAGCACCATATACCCCTTTCGCAGGTTGGTTATTTCCGTCTCATGCGCGATCAGCTTTTGGTAAATCTCTTCTATCTTGTCTTGCACGGAAATATGCTCCTCAGTGTTTGATAGAAACTTATGGAAATCAGTATAGAGCAACTCGGCGCGATTGGGTGTAGAGTTTGTACATGTGTCCAAGCGCTGAAAGCATACTCCCTGATCGTCACCTTCCAGAAAACGGACGTTCGGATCTGGAAAAGCTGAATTGGGCGCTTTTGGCGCATAACAAGGCCGCCTACGCCTTAGCCCATGCGCAGAACAAAGAAGCCTTGTTGAGAGATGTGTGCAAATCCATCGTCAACCAGAAGCCCTATGAGCTTGCTTGGGTTGGTTTTGCTGAGAACGATCCTGAAAAAACAGTCCGGGTCATTGTTTCAGAGGGCTCAGCCAGTGGTTATACCGATGGCCTGAAAGTGAGTTGGTCAGGTGATTCAGCTTTTGGGCATGGTCCTGCAGGTACGTCGATTCGCACTGGCAAGCCCAGTATCTTTGCCGATTGTTCCGCTAATGCCGGTTTCGAATCCTGGCGTGATCGGGCGCTAATGTTCGGCCTCAAGTCAGTTGTTTCTGTTCCTATCTTTGATGTGAATGATCAGAGTATCGGAGCGATGCTGATTTATGCGTCTGAAATTGATGCGTTTTCTGAGTTGGAGTTGATTCTCTTTGAGAGCCTGGCAAGAGAGATCGGGGCGGGGCTGACCAGTCTCGATAAGCAGGCCGAACTAGATCGGGAGATCCAGATCCGCGAAGCGGCACAAGAGCGGCTGAATGATGCACTACGTGGTACGGTTGAGGTGATTTCAAGGACGATGGAATTGCGGGATCCCTATACTTCGGGTCACCAGCATCGTGTGGCGCTAATCTCAGCCGAAATCGCCCGGGCACTATCTTGGCCGAAAGAGCGCATCGATGGTTTGTACTTGGCAGCTATGGTTCATGACATCGGCAAGATTGGTGTGCCTTCGGATATTCTGACAAAACCTACTCGCCTGACTGATCTGGAGATGCAATTGGTTCAAGGACATGCCGAGGCGGGATATCAAATCCTCAAGGACGTGCATTTTCCTTGGCCGGTGGCTGAGATCGTCAGACAGCATCACGAACGCCTGGATGGGTCCGGGTATCCGCGGCATCTCAAGGCAGATCAGATTCTGGACGAGGCCAAGGTTTTGGCAGTGGCAGACACGATCGAAGCTATGTCCTCGCATCGTCCCTATCGGCCGGCGATTGGGGTGGATGCCGCATTGAAAGCGATTTGTGCTGAAGCGGGTAAGAAATACGATAGCGCCGTGGTGGACGCGGCGCACGCGCTTAATAACGATTCAGGCGTCTTACAATCGTTGCTAAGTTCCTGATACCAGCCCCAACAGGGGGGTGATCAGAGTACCTTCGTTCCGACCCACCAAGCGGCGGCTGCAATGATGGCGCTACAGGGAATGGTCAGGATCCAGGCCCACACGATATTGCCAGCCACGCCCCAGCGCACACGGCGCGCGCCGCGGGTAGACCCGACGCCAGCGATAGCGCCCGTAATCGTATGCGTGGTTGAAACAGGAATCCCCAGTGCCGTAGCGAAGAAGAGAGTGATGGCGCCGGCGCTGTTGGCGCAGAAGCCGCGAGCCTGGTTCAGCTTGGTGATGCGGTTACCCATGGTTTTGACGATACGCCAGCCTCCAAACATAGTGCCTAAACCCATAGCCGTATAACAGGCCAGGACGACCCACGAGGGGACGTGCTCGTTAGAACTGGATACGCCGGCGGCGATGAGAAGCATCCAGATAATGCCGATGGTTTTTTGGGCGTCATTGCCACCGTGGCCTAGGCTATAACCGGCGGCAGATACTAGCTGGAGGCGTCGGAAGTGCTTGTCGACCTTGCTGGGTGACATATTCCGGCACAACCAGGACACGATGACCATCATCAGGCTACCGATGGTGAATCCCAGGAAGGGCGCGATAAAGATGAAGGCGATGATTTTGAGGACCCCAGCCGAGATCAGACTACCGAAACCGGCTTTAGCTACTGCTGCACCAACAAGACCGCCGACCAGCGCGTGGGACGATGATGAAGGAATGCCGTAATACCAAGTGATCACGTTCCAGGCAATGGCACCAATCAGGGCACCGAAGATGAGGTAGTGATCGACAACCGATGGATCAATCGTTCCTTTGCCAATAGTTCCAGCGACCTTGAGTTCAAACAGGAAGTAGGCGAGAAAATTAAATGCTGCTGCCCAAATGACCGCTTGGTGTGGTTTGAGTACTCGGGTCGAAACGATGGTGGCGATCGAGTTGGCTGCATCGTGGAAGCCGTTCATAAAGTCGAACAGCAAAGCGACGATGACGAGGGTGATGATTACCCCCAGGCTCATTTGCAGGTTGTCCATGGATCAGATGACCGGATGATTAGGAGTTTTCGAGGACAATTGCCTCAATGGTGCCGGATACATCCTTCGCACGATCCGATATGGATTCAAGGATCTCGTAGATTTCTTTGAGTTTAATCACCTGGCGTACGTCGGGCTCGTCGCGGAAGAGCTTGGACATCAGTTCGCGGTGCAGACGGTCGGCATCCGATTCCAGTTCATCAATTTCATGGCAAATGGTCAGAATGTGTGGGCCATTTTGCATGCTGTCGAGTAGTTTAACGACGGCGGCAATGTGGTTGCAGCAACGGGCAGTCACGTGAGCCAGAGCAACCGCTTCCTGCGGCACGTGCTGGATGTCGTAGAGCGCGACGGACTCGGCCACATCTTGAATAATGTCCAGAATGTCGTCCATGCCGCTGATGAGCTCATGAATTTCGTCACGGTCAAAGGGGGTAATGAAGGACTTGTGCAGCTGGGCAAGTGTTTCATGGGTGATCTTGTCGGCTTGGCGCTCGACTGCATCAATCTCATCCGCGATACGAACGGCTTCTCCCGACTGATTCGCCAGAGCGCTGATGAGTTCCGTCAATAGCTGGCCGCCTTTGATAATTAATGCAGCATGATTGTTGAAATGGTCAAAGTACTTGCCTTCTTTAGGCATCAGTTTGCCGAACATGGGTGTCCTATGCGGTGTCATTTAAATGAAATGTTATTGTAATCTGTGGGCTTGACTCCCGTGTCACCCAGACAGGATAAAATCCGACATCACATCTATTTGTCGCATTTATGAAGCAGACCCCTCAATTCTTCCTGTGCACCTTATTAGTGCTGTCCGGCTGTGCCATGATCCAGAAGCCTGTGCCAGTCAGTGAAAGCAATGATCAACACACGCTCGCGCCGGTAAAGCCCATGGTTTATGGCGATCCTGCGCCGACGGGGTCAGCTTCTGTTGTGCCTGCAGGTCTCGGTTTGGATAAGTTGCCTTTGATCGCTAAAGCCCGACAGAAAAACCCGGCCTCAATGAAACAATATGTCGGTCAGAATCTGCATGGTCAGGCTAAGTTTGTGAAGACAGGCAAGGGTAACCCCAATGCTGTAGTCGCTGATGTACGGGTAAATGGGCTTGGTGAAGTCTCGCTCTGGTGCCGTAACGTATTGGGTTCTATGCCGTCAGGGCGTGTAACTGGCTTTGATGGCGTTTTAACTGGCGAGGTTTATACCTCGGAGGACTTCAGTAACGACGTCTATCTCAAAGACTGCCGGTTCCGCGATTAACGTACTTATAGGCGAAACCTACAGGTAGGTGCCGATCATAGCGACCGGCACCGTCAACGCAATTTAGGCGCTGGCTTTTTTCAGGATGTTGTAGAGCTCATCCTTCAAATGTAGCTTCTCTTTTTTCAGTGTTTCGATTTCTTCATGGGTACCCGATTCAATATGGGATTCCATGTTCTTAATCTTCTGGTCCAGCTCGTTGTGCTTGTCGAACAGACGGGTGAAGTGGTGATCGGTTGTCTTCAGACGGGTGATCAGTTCACGGTATTCGGGAAACATGCTAACTCCGATAAACAGGTCATTAAGAGACAACTTGTTCGTCTCTTTGTGCCAATTTTACGCTTTTAAATAGCCGCCGGCCACAATTACCGTTTTGGATCTTGACTTGCAGTGCCGTTATGCGCGTTGATGCGTCGGAAAAATCCGAACTTCTCGGGAAAGTGCTGGGTGATCCAGGCAACTGCACCGTATTTCAATACTTTCCCACCTAGAAGCGCTACAAAGGCTTCTGGAATTCGGTCGTCGACAATGCCGTAAAAAATCAACAACGGCATTTGCGGTAGTGGCGATGCCCCGACACCAAAAATCGCCCAGACGCCGTAATCGCTAATCCAGCGCGATGCCTCGTTCCAGGTTTCCGCACTGATGAGATTAGGAAACCAGATGTGGATCTGGTTATAGCCCAGCATGTGCGATACGCCAACGATCACAGCACCGGCTAGGGCGCTGCCGGTGGCGCAGCCCAAACTCAGGCGCATCCAGAGTCGCGGTGCCAGCATGACCGATGTCACGATGATGATGGTGACGGGGTAAGCCGCGGTTAGCGTGCCGCCAAAAGAAAGCAGGGCTGCCAGGCCAAGCAGATGGTGTCCGCGATTAGCGCGCTCCAACCATCCCTGGAGTTTGGTCTCCAGTGCCGCCAGGCGTTTGCCCATTAACGCATACCCATCAGTCGACACGACCCTTGTGTTGGATGAGCTCGATCTTGTAACCATCCGGGTCTTCAACAAAGGCAATCACGGAGCTGCCGTGTTTCATAGGTCCGGCTTCGCGAACGACGTTGCCGCCAGCGGCGCGGATCTCATCGCAGGCCGCATAGGCGTTATCCACTTCCAGGGCGATATGGCCGAAGGCGGTGCCGAGCTCATAGCGGTCGACGCCCCAGTTGTAAGTGAGCTCAATCACAGCATGTTCAGATTCCTCCCCGTAGCCCACAAAGGCCAGCGTGAATTTACCTTCTGGATAATCATTACGGCGCAGTAGGGTCATGCCCAGGATGCGCGTGTAAAAATCGAGCGACTTGTCGAGATCGCCGACGCGCAGCATGGTGTGCAGTAAACGCATACTTGTGCAATCAAGCGAAGAGAATCAGCGCCAGAATGCCGCCGAGAATGACCCACTTGCCCGCGTAGTAGGCAGTGCGGTTGCGCTGCTTCAGGCCCTTGGCCCAGACGCGACCCTTATAGACCACGCCGAAGACCTTGTTCAGCACGCCGGTCTTGTCACCTTCGGCGTTGGGCGAAGCGGCTGCGCCGACGACGTAACGACCAAACCAGCGGTTAAAGGCCACCATCCAGGAGCCAGCCAGTGGGCGTTCAACATCACAGAAGAAAATCAGACGATCTTTATCCGTCTCGTTTTCAGCGTAATGGATGTAGGTTTCGTCAAAAAAGACGCTCTTGCCATCACGCCAGCTGTAACGCTCGCCGTCGACTTCAATGAAACACCGGTCGTCGTTCGGGGTTGAAAGGCCGAGGTGGTAACGGATCGAGCCGGCATAGGGATCGCGGTGACGCACCAGTCGTGCCCCCGGCGGCAGATGCGTGAACATGGCCGCCTTGACGTTCGGTACTTGCTTGAGCAAGCCTACGGTGAACGGGCAGAGCTCTTCGGCCGACGGGTGGGCGGTGTCGTACCACTTCAGGTAGAAGCGCTTCCAGCCGGTACGGAAGAACGAGTTAAAGCCTACATCGTTATAGGTATCCGAAGCCTTGATGAGTCCCTGGTCGGCCATCTTCAGGCCTTCTTCGCGGATCTTTTCCCAGTTATCGTCGAAGACTTTCATCTCAGGGAAGTCGCTGGCATCCAGATAGGGTTGGTTCGGTACGGTCGATGCGCCATAGAGCAGCACGTTTACCGGCGCCAAAAAGGTCGAATGGTCGGTGATCTGGCGGAAGGGGCGCAGACGCACTTTGCCGCGGAAGTGCACAAAGGCGGTCGACAATACGAAAATCCAGATAATGGTCCACTTCATGGCGAATCCTTCATGGCTTGATGATTTAGCGCCCTAATGCCCAAGTGTCGGCGCATTTTGGGCAAACACCTAAGTGTTTGACGCAAAGCACCATTATCCCCGCCTAAGGGGGCGCTTGGCAAATGCCTGCCAAGGCTTGATCGTTCCCCGCTGGTAGAATCGCAGCATGAACCTGGTTGAACAAGTTGCCGATGTTTTTAAGCCCGAAGGCCCGTTGGCGCGCCAGATTCCAGGCTTTAAATCCCGCCCGCAACAAACCGATATGGCCGAGCGTATTGCCCAGGCAATACGGGCGGATGCGGCCTGCCTCGTAGAAGCAGGTACCGGTACCGGTAAAACTTTCGCTTATCTCGTTCCGGCCATGCTGTCCGGTGGCAAGGTGGTGCTCTCTACCGGTACCAAAACGCTGCAAGATCAGTTGTTCGAACGGGATATTCCAACCGTGCGGGAGGCGCTGGGTGCGCCGATCCGGGTGGCTTTGCTTAAGGGACGCAGTAACTACGTCTGCCTACACCACATGGATCGTGCCGAGAAAGAGGGCCGTTTCCTGCAAAAGGAAGATGCCCGTTATATCCAGCACATTGTGCGCTTTGCCCGCACCACCAAACGGGGTGACAAGGCCGAATGCGCTGATGTGCCCGAATCGGCATCGGTCTGGCATATGGCCACCTCGACCAAAGACAACTGTTTAGGTAGCGAATGTGCTCAATATGACGATTGCTTTGTGGTGAAGGCACGGCGTGAGGCGATGGAAGCCGATCTCGTTGTCGTGAATCATCACCTTTTCTTTGCCGACGTTGCATTGAAAGAAGAGGGCATGGCGGAGCTACTGCCCAACTGCAATACCGTTATCTTTGACGAGGCACACCAGTTGCCGGAAACCGCCGGCATTTTCTTCGGCCAACGTTTCTCGACGACACAGGTACTTGATCTGGCCCAGGACGTCCGTATTTCGGCACTGGCCGAGGCACGGGATTGTCTGGATCTGCCAGTGCAGAGTGCCGCCCTGGAAAAGGCCGCGCGTGACTTCCGGCTGACGCTGGGTAATGATCTGGTCCGCCAGCCGGCGATGAACATTTTGCATCAGGCCGAGTTCCTAAAAGGTCTGGATGCTCTAGCCGAACGGATCGATCTGATGACGGCGCTGTTGCAAACGCAGGCGGGTCGATCCCCCGATCTGGAACGTGCCTGGCAGCGTTGTACGCTGCTGGGCCAGGACCTGGCACGTTGGAAGCGGGGTGCGACGGGTCAGCCTATGGCGGGCGGTGAACGTGCGAGCAGTCCGGCACCCGATGAGAACGACGGGTCTGTGCCGGGTGATTATGTGTACTGGGTCGAAACGCTCGGTCACGGCCTGCATCTGCATGCGACACCCTTGTCGGTTGCCGAACCCTTCGCCAAACTCATGGCCAGCAGCCCGCGCAGCTGGATCTTTACTTCAGCGACACTCGCCGTCCAGGGCGACTTTACCCATTATCAAGAAGCGATGGGACTGCACGACATGACGTCGTATTGCTGGGATAGCCCCTTTGATTATCCAAGTCAGGCCATGCTCTGTTGCCCGACGGATCTGCCTGACCCCAATAGCGCTGATTACACCGACCGTCTGGTGGATGCTGTTTTACCCCTGATTCAGGCAGCCCAGGGACGCACGTTTTTCTTGTGCACCTCGTTGCGCGCCATGCAGCGCGCACGCAGTCAGTTAGAAACCCGGCTCGCGTTTCACCAGCCCGAAATCAAGATCCTTTGCCAAGGCGACGCCGCTAAGAATGAACTGCTGCGTCGCTTTCGTGAAGACGGTGATTCGGTGCTTGTGGGGTCGCAAAGCTTCTGGGAGGGCGTCGACGTTCCCGGCGATGCCTTATCGCTCGTCATCATCGACAAGCTGCCATTTGCTGCACCGGATGATCCGGTATTATCGGCGCGCATTGATGCGCTCAATCGCCAGGGTAAAAATGCCTTCATGCATTACCAGTTACCGCATGCCGTGATTAACATCAAGCAGGGTGCCGGTCGTTTGATTCGTAGTGAGCAGGATCAAGGGGTATTGGTGATTGGTGATCCGCGTCTGGTGACTAAGGCCTATGGTAAAAAGGTCTGGCGTAGCCTTCCGCCCATGGCGCGCACCCGAGATATTGCCGAAGCCGAAACCTTTCTGATCGAATCCCTGAGTGATCATGTTGCATCCGCCTGATCGTCAACTGCTCGAAACGACACTGGGTGCCGGCGCGCTGAGCGAACGGCCACATTTGTATTCTGATGGTCGCGTGGATTTGCCGGCAGCTGAATACGCACAGATCGCCAGCTTCGTGCGTGCCGTCACTGACTTGATTGCGCTGCTACCCTATCAATCGGCCGTTGCCGAACGGCAGGGTGGCACAATCGTTCCGATGCCGCCGGGTGTGTGTCTTGCGTTTGATTTTCATGTGGGCGGCACGGTGCCGCAGCTCATCGAAATCAATACGAATGCTGGGGGATCGCTATTGATCACCTTGTTAGAGCGCGCCTGGGGGAATGATGTAGGCGCTGATCGGGCTGAAGCGGCATTGCTCCAGATGTTCACTGCCGAATGGAGTGTATGGCAGTGCGGTCGGCCATTAAAGACCATCGTGATCGTCGATGAGGCTCCCGAACAGCAATATCTTTATCCGGAGTTCGTGCGCTGGCAAAAATTATTTGAAGCGCACGAGATCCAGGCCATCATCTGCGCGCCTGAACAACTCCATTGCGATGACATGGGCCGGATTTGGCTGGCTGACCAAGCGGTGGATATGCTCTATAACCGCTTAACCGATTTCACGCTTACCTCAGAACCTTGCAAAGCAATTCGTGCTGCCTGGCTATGTCAGCTGGCTGGTGACACCGCCGGTACCTTGATTACGCCAAACCCGCAGACGCACGCCCTATGGGCCGACAAGCGAAATCTGGAGTGGCTTTCCGATCTCGACGCATTGCAGGGTTTTGGGCTATCGGCCGCTGAGGCGGCGGGTATCGCTCGTTGCGTGCCTCGTACCGTGCCGGTAATGGCCGCTGAGGCCGAACAGTTTTGGGGTACCCGCAAGCAGTGGTTCTTTAAGCCCCAAGCGGGCTTTGGTTCACGCGCGGCGTACCGTGGCGACAAACTCACCAAGCGCGTGTTTGAAGAAATTCTGCAAGGGGGCTACGTCGCCCAGGCCTTTGCGCCGCCGCCGGAGCTCGTAATAACTGATCGGGTAACTGGTCAGCTGGTGGCGCTTAAGTACGATTTGCGGGTTTATGCCTACGGTGGCGAGATACAGCTATTGGCCGCCCGCTTATATCAGGGCCAGACGACCAATTTCCGTACGCCCGGCGGCGGATTCGCCCCAGTGCTTTTGGGCTAGTTTGGTTTCTTGACGGCGCTATTGTCTTTGTCAGAACTAGTCTGCTTTATCGATTTGTAAGGTGGTGGTGCTTTAGCTGAATCAGCCACTAGGCGTCCTTCAAGTTCGGTCAATATTTCAGCCAGAGCCTGCTGTTGTCCATCGACCAGCGCTTGGGGCGACTTGTCTCGTAGTGGCACTCGCCGACTGATTCGTGGTGACGAAAACAGATAATTGTCTGCACTGAAACTGGTGCTGGCATAAAACTGGATGCTCACAACGGCCTCTGGCGACCCACGATAATCGCCATAGAATTCGTCGATGACGCCTTGTAACTGATACATCGGAAAGAATACCGAGGATTGTTCCAGAACCTGTGAGAACGCATTGGAACGCACCAGCCAATTCCGGGTGGCATTGCTCACCATGTCACGAGGGTAGATCAAGTACACATTGTAGAAATCTTTTTCGTAACGATTGTCCGAGAGCCGATAGACCATCGATTTGCCATCATAGGGCGTATTCGCACTGAAGTTACCCATCTTGAGCGTTAGCGCTACCGGTGTAGCCCGCGGAGGGGCGGTTCGCTCTGGAACTACCAGCCAGGCTGACTGATCCGGGTTGGGGCGGTTGAGTGCGCAGCCGGATAGCACTGCGATACTCACGGCCAGCGCGGTAACCAGTTTTGCGGTTTGTGTCAGGGCGGTAAAGGGGTGGGTTGCTTGCATGGAGTGATCCTCAGGGCGTCACTTTTTTGGGCGGCTCACCAAAAAGGACCCACGACGGGTATTGGTTAGCCTTCTGGGATAGGTCGTTCACGTTGTCGGTAATCTGCCGTACATTGTCGGCTGAAATCGTCAGATCCCCCTGCATCGTAGTAAGGGTCTGGCGAAGCACAACGATGGAACCCGTGAGTTGCTCGATCATCAACGCCAGCTCCTGATTGTCCGTAGCCTTATTGATCTTGTTCAGTAGTTCGGTCAGTTGGTCTACGGCATTATTGAGCCCGGTGTTTTTGTCACCGGAGCCAGCCACCATGCCGTTCAGGTTGTTGAGAAGGGTGTCGACCTTGACCTGAGTTTCAGCCAGGTTCATTTTGTTGAAATTCTTCAGCGCATCTTCGACGTTATCGAGCAGGATGTTGACAGGGCTTGGCTGAGAAGGGATCAACGTGTATTCCGGCTTCCATTCATATGGCAGTACCCGTAAGTTGGAAGGGTCTTTGACGAAATCCAGTTCCAGGTAATTCACACCGGTGATGCCTTGGCCACGAATCTGGGCGCGTAAACCATCGTGCACCATCTTCTCAAGATACTCTTCGGAATCGGTGGTGCTCGGTGGGGTGATCTGCATGCGCACCACCACGTACTGCTTACGTTCGGTCGCCGGCACATCATTCTCATACATGCGACCCGATAAACCGATGAAGGATACCTGTCCTATACGCACACCGCGAAACCGAATGGGTGCCCCAACGTCGAGCCCCTGAACCGATTCCTTGATATAGGTTTCGACGGTCATGGTCTTGGTGAAAAGATTACGTGCACCAAAGACGAGTACCAGCGCAACCAGGGCCGCAGCACCAAGCAGCACGAAAACACCGAGGCGGAAGTATTGGCTATTGTTACGATTGGACATGGCGTTGTTTAGTGAGCTGTGGAATGGGTTTCGGGTGCCGCTACCGGGGCATGCGCATCACGGTTGAAGAATTGCCGGACCAGCGGGATCTCGCTGTTATCTCGGAGCCACTGGGGTTTGCCTTCGGCGATGATCCCTTTGGTGTCCTTGTCCAGCATGATGACACGATCCGCGATGCTGTAGATGCTGGGCAATTCATGGGTCACAACCACAAAGGTGATGCCAAGATTCCGGGAAATCGACAGGATCGTTTGATCCAGCTCGGCGGATGTGATGGGATCCAGGCCAGCCGAGGGTTCATCAAGAAAGAGGATATCCGGGTCGAGCGCCATCGCCCGGGCAATGGCGGCCCGTTTCTGCATGCCGCCGCTAATTTCTGAGGGCATGAAGGATTCAAAGGGCAGTAAGCCGACCAGGTCTAGTTTGCAGCGGGAGATCAGGGACATCTCTTCGTTACTGAGGGTGGTGTATTCCTCAAGAAAGAGGCGGACATTTTCGAGTAGGTTCATCGAGCCGAATAGCGCTCCCTGCTGGTACATGACGCCAAAGCGGGTCAGGATCGACTGGCGTTCGGCACCTTCGGCGGTGACAATATCCTCGCCCTCGATCAGCACTTCACCGGTGGGAGGCTCGTAAAGGCCGATCATGTTCTTCAGCAGGCTAGATTTACCGCAGCCCGATCCGCCGAGAATGACGAAGATCTCGCCCCGTCTCACGGAAAAATTGAGATCCTTCAGAACGATATTGCTGCCGTAGCCTACCGTCAGGTTTTTGACCTGGATGATGTCCTCGGTGCTCTCGGCCATGATCAGAATCCCGTTTTGTAGGAGATGTAGGCGAACACGCCGTCGACCACGACGATGAGAATCAGGCTGGTCACCACGGCGCGTGTGGCGGATAGGCCAACAGCGGCTGCGCCGGTGCCAGTTTGCATACCGCGTAAGCATCCAACGCCGGCAACGATGAGGCCAAAGAGCAAGGATTTGGTGAGGCCCGACATCACGTCGTTGACGTGAATAGTTTTGAGTACCGCCTCATAGAAAGTGACGAATGGCACCTGGTAGGCCAGCATGGTGAGCGATGCGGCAAAAATGCCGATCAGATCGGAGAAGATCGACAGTATCGGTGCAACCAGTAGGCCGGCCAGCAAGCGGGGAAGTACCAGAAAACGGATCGGGTCGATACCGCCGGTGACGAGGGCATCGACTTCGTTGTTCACCGTCATGGTACCGATTTCAGCAGCAAAGGCGGCGGACGAGCGGCCGGCGAATAGAATTGCCGTCATCAGTGGACCCAGTTCACGGAAGATGGAGAGCGAGACCAGGTTGGCCACAAAAGTTTCGGCACCAAATTGTTTTAGGCCGATCGCTGACTGAAAGGCGAGGATCACGCCGATCAGAAACGCCACCAGCGATATGATCGGCAAGGCAGCGACGCCAGCTTCCACAGCCACGTTGACGAAATCATTCCAGCGAACCTGCTGTGGTTTTCGGGCAGCCCAGCCGAGTGCGGATGCTAGTTTGCCAATGAACACCACCTGATTGCGGGCATCTTCAATGACGGCTTCGGTTGCCTGGCCAATGCGAACCACCGAACTATGACTGCCATGGTGGTTGGTATCGACGGCGGGGAAGAGATTATTAATGGGCTGATATTGGGCAATCAGCGGTTCGTAGCGTTTATCGAGGTTGGTGAGTGTTAGCTTGCCCCCGGCCATTTCTTGGGCATGCTGCAGATCAATCAGAAAGGCGATACCGGCGCCATCCAGGTAGGTGACTTGCGCCAGATCAATGGTCAGCGCTTTATCTTGCCCCTCGGTGCCTAGCCAGGCGGCTTGTGCGCTGCTTGTTCGGCTCCAAAGACCGTTGCCCAAGGTGTGAGCATTGAAATGCCCGCTGAGTACCAGATGCCCCAGATTGCCCGAGGCTTGCCAGTCCGCATCGGCATGCTGGCTGACTGATGGCTCGGGGGAGAGGACAGGTTCACTCATCGCGATATTTTAAGATGTTTTTATGACAACCAATTGAATTATTCGGGAAAAGCCTGCGTAAAGTAGAGCGCTTCCATCAGCTGTCCCGGCTGATTCAGTGAACCGAACCAACGCTGGAATAGTTCGCCGATGACCGGTGTCCGATAGGTGCGCGACAGCGTGGCGTTCACTGCCCAGCGCAGATCCGGATCGGCGCGGTGCATCATGATGGCGTAGTACTCCGGCGCAAAATCCTGCGGCAACATTCGGAACCGCGTGCCGAGCTTGGAACGCACCAGTTGGTCGAACATGAGCAAGCGGTCACCGGCGATGGCGTCGACTTCCTTGCTGGCAAGCATGTTGGCGGCAGCCTCCATGTTTTTGGCTTCAACCAGCGTTCCCTGTAGTTGTCCGTTGGCGATGGCCCGTTTCAGCATTTTGCTGGTCGTCGTGTTGCGGACCACGGCAATCTTCTTGCTGTCCAGCTCTTCCAGTTTCTGCAAATCGGCATCCTGGCGGACGGCAATCGTGGCGCCTTGAATGAAGGTTGTCAGACTGAACGCGAATTGTTTCTGGCGATCCAGGGTGTTAGAGGTAGCCGAGCATTCCAGATCGGCATCACCGGATTCGATGGCCTCAAAGCGGGAACGGCTGTTGGTTTTAACCCAGCGCACATCCATCAGCCCCATATTGAGCTGTGTCACCAGCTGCGAGGCAACGATCCGGCACAGATCGATCGTATAGCCTGTGGGTTGACCATCGTCGCCCAATAAAGAAAAGGGTGCCTGGTTTGGGTCATAAGCGATGGTAATCGCCTGCTTGTCACGGATCCGCTGGATGACCGGGCCGTCGAGCGGGCGGGTGGTGTTGTCCTGGGCTAGTACGGCATCGGCAAGTAGCGTCGTGGTGAGTAGCAGGAAAGCGAGCAAACGGTGGCGCAGCGTCATGGCGTAGCTTTGAGTCAAGGGTTATTAGGAACGGCGGTGCAGGTTCATGGGTGACGGATTAAAAATCCGAGCGTCCATAGTTTTGAGGGTGGGGCTGATCGTCGGCTTGAAATCCATGTGGGCGAGAATATCTTCTTTCAGTCGGATACCCGGAGCAATTTCGGTAAGCGTCATACCCGTTTGGGTGAGTTCGAATACGCAGCGTTCAGTGATGAAGATCACGGGTTGTTGGCGACTCGTAGCATAACGACCGCTGAAGGTGACCTGTTCGACTTGGCTCACGAATTTACGCACGGCACCCTCTTGCACGATGCGTAGTTGGCCGTTTTCTACGGCGATCTGCAGACCGTCGGCAGTAAAAGTGCCGACGAAGACCACTTTCTTGGACGACTGGCTGATATCGATAAAGCCACCGGAACCAGCCAATTTTGGGCCAAAGCGAGAGACGTTGAGGTTCCCCTGTTGGTCGGCTTGCGCAAGCCCAAGATAGGCGATATCAATACCGCCGCCATCGTAAAAATCGAATTGGTAAGGTTGGTCGATGATGGCGTCCTGATTCACCGCTGCGCCAAAGTTCAATCCGCCCTGCGGGATGCCGCCGATCACGCCGGGCTCCGCCGTCAGTGTCATTTCAT
>CALKUR010000089.1 GCA_937996725.1 uncultured Dechloromonas sp.
CGCTCTTCCGATCTGACGATCCTCGGGTCGAAGCTGGAGACGTAGGTCTTCAGCAGTTCGGGCGTGTCTCGCTCGGGGTCGATGCTGGCGAAGACGGCCGTCGTCCCCCACCCGACCTCCCGCAGGACCTTGCCGACGATACCGATGGTCGTCGGACAGACATCGGGGCAATGGGTGAAGCCAAAAAAGACAAGGCTGGGTTGGCCTTTGAGCGCTGCCTCGGTCACGCGCGCGCCGCGCTGAGCGGTCGAACGGCATGGACGCCACGCTGTCGACCGCTCCACCCGCCGCCGGCGTCGCGACGCGCCGGCCTTTGGTCGTCGCCGCCTTCACCAACGAGGAAGGCGCGCGCTTCCAGCCCGACATGATGGGCAGCCTGGTCTACGCCGGCGGCATCCGCAACGGCGGCGACGTGGCGAAGGCGCTGGCGAAGAGCGTGGCGCACCGCGGCGACTCGGGGGCCGGCGCCATCGTGACCGCGACCAATGCGTTCGTGACCGGCGACATCGCCCGCGACTTTGGCATCCCGCATCTGATCGCCACGATTCCGGGCTGCAAGGACGGCCAGTTCACCGGCAAGCCGGTGGGCACGCCGTCGTTCCAGCGCGGCAAAATCACGCGTGTTGACGCCTGGCTAGAATCGCTGGGACTGTGGCAAGGCAGCTTTGCCGAACGCTGGTTCTATAGCGACTCGCACAACGATCTACCGCTGCTCGAATGGTCGACCCGTCCAGTGGCCGTCGATGCCGACGATACGCTCACCACCAAAGCCAACAACGCTGGTTGGCCCATCATCTCTCTGCGTGACAACACCCCGGTCACAGACATTTTCAAGAAGATCGGACTCGCCGGATGATTCGCCGTTTCGTCAAAAAAATATTCCAGAAACCTGGCAAAGCGACGCATCGCACCGAACCGGAAATCATTCCGGTCAAGAAACACGGGATCACGCATGACATGCTGAGCCGCGGTGCCGAACGCGTCTGCGACGATCTCGAACGTGCGGGCTACCAAGCCTATGTGGTCGGTGGTGCCGTACGCGACCTCCTGCTCGGTCGCGACCCCAAAGATTTTGATATCGCCACCAACGCCACGCCCGAACAGGTCAAGCGTGTCTGTCGCCGCTCGCGCATCATCGGCCGCCGTTTCCAGATCGTGCACGTCATGGTGGGCCCGGAGCTGATTGAAGTCACCACTTTCCGCGCATTGCACGACGACGATACCGCCACCGATGCGCACGGCCGCGTCCTACGCGACAACACCTTCGGTTCACAGGCGGATGATGCCGCACGTCGCGACTTCACTGTCAACGCCTTGTACTATGATCCATACGACGAAACGATTCACGACTATCACCAGGGCTACGCTGATCTCAAAGCCGGCAAACTGCGCATGATCGGCGACCCCGAAGTCCGCTACCGCGAAGACCCCGTGCGTATGTTGCGCGCCGTGCGCCTCGGCGCCAAGCTGGGCCTCGATATCGACGCCGATACCCGTAAACCGATCCGGAGCATGGCCCCACTCCTCGACAACGTGCCGCCAGCACGCCTGTTCGACGAGATGCTCAAGCTTCTCACCTGCGGTGATGCACTCGCCTGCCTCAAACGTCTGCGCGCCGAAGGGCTGCATCATGGTGTGCTGCCGCTGCTCGATGTCATTCTGGAACAACCGCTGGGCGAACGCTTTGTCGAACAGGCACTGACCAATACCGACCAGCGGATTCGCGAAGACAAATCCATTTCGCCGGGTTTCCTGTTCGCCGCACTGCTCTGGCACGAAGTGCTGGGCAACTGGAACCAGCGCAAAGCCGCTGGCGAAATCAGCATCCCGGGGCTGTTTGCCGCCATGGGCGATGTACTGGATCGACAGGCCGAGAAACTGGCCATCACCAAACGACTGGTCGGCGACATCAAAGAGATCTGGTCGCTACAGCCCCGCTTCGAGCAGCGCAGTGGCAAACGGCCGTATGCCTTGCTCGGCCATCCCCGCTTCCGCGCGGGTTACGACTTCATGCTGCTCCGTGCCCAAACGGGCGAGATCGACAGCACGATCGCCGATTGGTGGACCGCCTTTATCGAAGGCGACCACAACGATCAGGAGACGCTGATCGCCAGTGCCCCGCGTGACGCGGCACCG
Organism: uncultured Dechloromonas sp.; assembly: GCA_937996725.1. Taxonomy (GTDB): domain Bacteria; phylum Pseudomonadota; class Gammaproteobacteria; order Burkholderiales; family Rhodocyclaceae; genus Fluviibacter. The sequence continues at coordinate 2,137 of CALKUR010000089.1, forward strand.
GCCAAGAAGCGCCGTCGTAGCGGACCGCGTCGACGCCGCTCGGGGGTTACTGGTGGCGAAGCTTCGGGCAACCCGGCGGATAACAGCGCCGAATGACCGCACCCTTGCCGCACCTGCCCGCACGTGCCGTCTTGGGTCTGGGTGCCAACCTGGGCGACCCGGTGACAACCTTGCACGAGGCCATCGCCGCACTACAAAGCAACCCACGTTCGGCTGACTGGCAGATTTCGCCTTTTTATCGAACCGCACCGATCGGCTCTGACGAAGCGCAACCGGATTACGTGAATGCCGTGGCCGTCTGCCGTACTGATCTAGAACCCGAAGCGCTGATGCAGTGGCTGTTGGATACCGAACGCCATTTTGGCCGTGACCGTAGCCACGACATCGCACGTAACGCCCCACGCACACTAGATCTGGATCTGCTGATCTACGACGATGTCGGGATGCACACCCCCTTGCTGACCCTACCGCATCCCCGCCTGCACGAACGGGCCTTTGTGCTCCGCCCGCTGCTCGATCTGCTACCTGACGCGACCCTGCCAGAGCTGGGCCGACTGGACCACTATCTGGCCACCGTCGCAAACCAGACCATTACCCGGATTCCGGATGAAGCCGCTAGGGGTTGCCCTAAATAATCAGCTGTGTATCCTAGGCAACCTCACGATTTCTTTTTCAGAAGCCAAACCCGCATGTCTGCCCAAACTGCACAGCGACGCCTGACACCGCTTGATCTTGCCCGCCAACGTGAACGTGGCGAGAAGATCGTCATGCTCACCTGCTATGACGCCACCTTTGCTCGCGTCTCCGAAGCCTGTGGCGTTGATGCCCTACTGGTCGGTGATTCGCTCGGCATGGTCTTGCAGGGACACGATTCCACGCTACCGGTCTCCCAGGCCGACATGGTCTACCACGTCGCTTGCGTTGCCCGTGGTTGTGATCACCCGCTGATCATTGCCGATATGCCCTTTGGCACCTACCAGGAAAGCCCGGAACTGGCCTTCCGTAACGCCGCCCAACTCATGGCCGCTGGCGCGCAGATGGTTAAAATCGAGGGCGGTCGGGACATGGCCGTGACCACGGCATTCCTCACCAACCGTGGCATTCCCGTCTGTGGCCACATTGGTCTCACCCCGCAATCGGTGTTTCAACTGGGCGGCTATCGCGTCCAAGGCCGTGCCGATGGTGACCGCGAACGTCTACTCAGCGACGCGATGTCGCTCGAAGAAGCCGGTGCCAGCCTGCTCGTGCTGGAAGCCATGCCCGCCAAAGTGGCGGATTTCATTACTGACCATCTGCACATCCCCACCATTGGTATCGGTGCCAGCAGCCACTGCTCAGGCCAGGTCCTGGTATTACATGACATGCTCGACATCGCGCCGGGTAAGAAACCTCGCTTCGTGAAGAATTTCATGGCCGGTAAAGATTCCGTCGCTGCCGCCATAACGGCTTACGTCGATGACGTCCGCGCCGGCACTTTCCCGGGCGCAGATCAGCAGTACCCGGAATAACACGATGGAAATCCACGCATCCGTCGACGCCCTGCGCACGACGCTGAACCAGGCGCGACGCGCCGGCAAAACCATTGCCTTTGTACCGACCATGGGCAACCTGCACGCCGGCCACATCAGCCTGATGCGTCAGGCGCGCGACCATGCCGACATCGTTGTTGCCAGCATCTTCGTCAACCGCCTGCAGTTCGGCCCCAACGAAGATTTCGACAAATACCCTCGCACCTTTGAAGCCGATTGTGCCCAGCTACGCGAAGCCGGCGTAAACGTGCTGTTTGCCCCGACCGAAACGGACCTGTACCCGGAACCGCAGACCTATACCGTCGAACCGCCGGATATTCAGTTCATGCTCGAAGGCGAATGTCGCCCCGGGCACTTCCGCGGTGTGGCCACCGTTGTGATGAAGCTTTTCCAGATCGTGCAGCCCGATGCCGCCCTATTCGGCAAAAAGGATTACCAACAGCTCATGGTGCTGCGAAACATGAGCCGTCAGTTCATGCTGCCCATCAAAATCATTGGTGGCGAGACCGTCCGTGCTGAGGATGGCTTGGCCCTCTCCTCACGCAACGGTTACCTGACCCCGGCCGAGCGCGCCGAAGCACCGCGGCTACAAAGGTGCTTGCAAGGCATTCGCCAAGCCGTGCTGGCCGGCGACAAAGACTATGTCGGCCTTTGCCAAAAAGCGAGCGCCGAGCTCGACAGCCATGGCTGGAAAACCGATTACATCAGTCTACGGCGGCAGCAGGATCTGATGCCGGCCAGGCCAGAAGACCATGATCTGGTGATTGTTGCCGCCTCCCGGCTCGGCACACCCCGCCTTCTCGACAACCTAGAGATCTAAAACCTACTGATTTATAAAGGTTTTTTGTCCTGCACAAAAAACGAAAAAAGGTTATTGACAGGCTCAAAATGACGCGACACAATGCGTTTCCTTTTGCCGATTAGGACTAAGAATCCATGCAAAGAACCATGCTCAAGTCGAAGCTGCACCGCGTGACCACCACGCATGCGGAGTTGCACTATGAGGGCTCTTGCGCCATTGACGAAGATCTTCTCGACGCCGCGAATATTCGCGAGTACGAGCAGATCGACATCTGGAACATCAACAATGGCGAGCGCTTCACGACCTATGCGATCCGCGGTGCCCGCGGTTCGGGCATCATTTCGGTCAACGGTTCGGCCGCCCGTCGTGCTGCGCCCGGCGATCTGCTGATCATCGCCACCTTCGCCGTCTACAACGAAGTCGAACTGGCCAACTACGCCCCGCAACTGGTGTACGCCGATGCCAACAACCGTATTGCCCGCATCGGCAACGGCATTCCCGCGCAAGCCGCTTAAATAGCGATCAGTTCGGCCGATAGAGTCGAACGACCTCGCCCACAATCAATAACGCCGGAGGCTTCAAACCTTCGGCGTTAATCTTTTGAGCGAGCGATTCGAGCGTGGCGATCAGTACTTGCTGATCGGGTCGCGTGCCGTGATAAATCACCGCCACCGGCGTTTCTGCCGCACGTCCGTGAGCGATCAGCGCCTCGGCAATGCCCGCGGCGGCACTCAGCCCCATGTAGAACACCACCGTCTGCTGCGGACGGGACAAACCGACCCAGTCCAGATCCGGACCACCATTCTTCAAATGACCGGTCGCAAAGGTCACTGACTGCGCCCAATCGCGATGGGTCAGCGGAATGCCGGCAAACGCCGCACAACCGGTTGCCGCAGTAATACCCGGCACAATCTCCACCGGCACACCGGCGGCCAACAGGGTTTCCATTTCTTCGCCGCCACGGCCAAAAATGAACGGATCGCCGCCCTTCAGCCGCACGACCCGTTTGCCTGCCTGCGCCAGACGCACCAGCCACGCATTTACCGCCTCCTGCGGCAGCGCATGCTGCGCAGCCTTCTTGCCCACATAATGTTGCTCCGCCGTAGACGGTATCAAGGCCAAAATCTCCGGACCAACCAGGTTGTCATACAACACCACCTCGGCCGTCATGATGCGCTGCATCGCCCGCAAGGTGAGCAAGCCCGGGTCGCCCGGACCGGCGCCAACCAGGCAAACCCGACCAGCCACCTGCGCGGGTTCTAGCTGACGCAGCAGGGGCTCAAGGCGTTCCATCAAGGCGCGAGTATCTATTGGGGAAGCGGGGACGGACATATCAGAAATCATTGTGTTGCACAGCCCCTTGCCAGAAGTGACGAGGCAGCATATCTTACTACCCTTAAGCCATAAAAAACGGGTTAGATCCCGGTTCAAGAATCAGGAGACAGGCATGCCTCTCACCGTACGCCAATTGCTGGATCGTAAATCGTCCGGCGTTTATTCGATCCGTCCAGACGCTTCGGTTCTAGAGGCCCTGGAACTCATGGCCCGCGAAGACATCAGCTCCGTGCTGGTCTGCGAGGGTGACGAGCTCAAAGGGATCTTTACCGAGCGCGATTACGCACGCAAGGTGATCTTACGCGGCCGCAATTCACGCGACACCGTTGTGCGTGAACTGATGACCAGCCAACTCATCACCATCACACCGCAGCAGAACATCGCTGACTGTATGAGCCTCATGACCGAACGCCACATCCGCCACCTACCGGTGATGGACGGCGGCAAAGTCATTGGCCTCATCTCCATTGGTGACGTGGTTAAGTCGATCATCTCGGATCAAGAAGCAACCATTCAACAGCTCGCCGGCTACATTTCCGGCGATCTGAAAACCTGACCGACGCATCAGGGACACAAACAACCCGCGGGTAGCCATACCAGCGGGTTTTTTAATGCCATGGCCACTGAAACCGAACTCAAGCTCAGCATCGATCCCGAATCGGTCGCAGCGCTGCTACGCCACCCGCTGCTACAAGCCGAGCCCAAGCATCAGCACCTGTACAACACTTATTTTGATACCGACGACCTGGCACTTACCCGCCAGAAGGTTGCCGTACGTGAGAGGCGTATCGGTAAACAGACCCTACTCACGGTCAAAACGGCCGGCCAAAGCCACGGTGGACTCAGCCACCGTCTGGAATGGGAAGGCCCCACCACCCCGGGGGCGTTCGACTTTAGGGCGCTGGTCGACGATGCCGCGCTCGCCCAAAGCCTGAGCCGCAATGCTGATCAACTGGTGCCTGTATTTACCACCGATTTTGAGCGGCTTACCTGGCGCGTTGCTGTAGAAGACAGCCTTGTGGAAGTAGCGCTCGATCGCGGTGCCATCACCGTAAATCGGCATGGTCGCCAAGAGCAGATGCCCCTGTGTGAAGTTGAGCTCGAGCTCAAGTCTGGTGAGGCATCAGCCCTATCGGCTTTAGCCGCTCAATTGCAAACGCAGGTGGCGCTGACCCCCACCGACGAAAGCAAAGCCACACGCGGATACGCGCTGTTTCATCGCCTGGCCGCATAAACAAAAAAACCGTGGGGGCTGCCCACGGCTTTCTGGTTGGAACCAACCGGCTTACTTGCCCGTACAACCCGACGGCAGATACTTTTGCTCCAGTGCCGAGGTGCAAGTCCAGGCCGAAATCGTCGAATTGGCCACAGCGCCCGTGTAGACAATCGTCTTGCCGTCCACGTTCTTGTCGATACCCTTCATCGTCACGGTCACCGTGGCATTGCCGGCATCACCACCCGAAGCGACGCTCTCCACGTATTGCGTGCTACCCGAACACAAATTAGCCGGAATCGTCGCATTGCCACTCTGCACAGCCTCGGTCACCGAAACCTTACAGGCGGAAGCGGCCAGCAGCCCCTCAGATACTTTGGCGCGAATCGTATAGTTCTGATACGCCGGCAGTGCTACAGCTGCCAAAATACCCACGATGGCAATTACCACCATCAGTTCGATCAGAGTGAAACCTGCTTGCATCGACTTACGCATGTGCTTCTCCAAATAAAACCACGAATGTTCTGTGGGCATATTACCCCATGGGTCAGACGCTGGCAAAGCCGGCAATCTCAGAGGCCTGCTTCCTCTTCAGCATCCAAACCCTGTGCGGACGGATAGAGCCGCTTAAGTGCCCAGTGCGATGGCAGGAACACCAAAAACACCAGCATCAGCTGTAGAACAACAAACCATACAGCCTCCGGCATCCAGGTCTGCATACCCTGGTCACTGAAGCCGTACACGTAATTGATATTCACAGGCAGGGCTGGGTTATTCGCCGGGGCAGGCGGTGCGGGCATGAAAAAGTAGCAGATATACAGCGAGCTAAACGCTATGGCCATCCAAAGCGGGAGGCCACGATGGTCGTAGCCCGTTTTACCCAGAAGCCAGATCAATAAAAACGGCAACCAGAAGTGAAAAAACGATAGAAAACGTACATGCAACGGGATGGAGTCCTGAAACATATAGTCCGTCATCCCGGTGATCGGCATACCGATCAATGTCGACAAAAAATCAATGGCCCATAGAAGCTGTGGCAGCAATATGCCTACGGACGCCGCTGAAACCAACAAGGCACTCCCGCGCCACATGGCGACCAGCGTTAGTAACAACGCCATGTCACAAAAGAACAAGAAGTTAGTCGGCCCGTAGGTCGTGAGGTAAATCGGCACCAGTACCGCTACATAAAGCGTCAGAAACAGCTTGGTCGCCAGGGGAATCGCTGGCGCTGTCGCGCTTTCTGCTGTTTGCCTAGAGTTCATATGCTTCCTTTCAGCAGAGCCAGCGCCTCTGCATCATCCACTTGTTGGAAATTTCGGTAAAACTGCCCCACCCCACCAAAGTCTGGCTCAACACTGAGGCAAACCAGAGAATCGCACAACGGGCGTACACGCGCCACTGCATCTGGCGACCCTACCGGCACGGCGCACACCAGTTTAGCGGGTTTTGTGGCGCGGATCTCATGCAGTGCTGCGGCCATGGTAGCGCCCGTCGCCAAACCATCATCGACCACAATTACCGTACGACCCGCAGGACTCACTGGCGCATGCACCTGATCTACTTGCGCTCGCCGTCGGCGAATCGCCTCAAGCTGCCGGGCGGCCTCATCCGAAATATAGCGGCTATCCGCACCCGCGCGGGCGGCATAGTCAGCCACCATCACATGGCCAGACTCCCCAACCGAGCCAATGGCAAACTCGGGGTTATAGGGCGCACCGAGTTTACGGACCAGCACCACATCCAGATCTCCCGCCAACGTTTCGGCGACAACACGACCAATCGGTAACGCGCCTCGAGGAATCGCCAAGATTAACGGGGTTTTGCCACGGTAGCTATCCAGCGCATGGGCTAGCTGGCGGCCGGCATCGTCCCGATCGTCAAACAGCATGATCCAGTCGCAAAAGTTCGATCTGGAATAACGGTTCATAGGGCGGCACGTGACACTCAACCACATCACCCGGGGCCACCTGCAAGTGTACCCCCACCACATCCGCCTTGATCGGCAATTGCGTTACGTGGCGATCCGCCAGTACCGCCGTATAAATCGCCTTGGGCGACTTGGCATTTAGCCATTCGATCACCCGTAGCAACGAACTACCGGTGTAGAGCACATCATCAATAACCAGCAAGGTGTAATCGGTCAGATCCAGTTCGGCTTGGCCAGCAGACTCGGTCAACTGTGTTTCAGGATGTAGCAACGTGAGATCATCGGCATAACGTTTGACCTTCAGATCAAGACGCAATGGCACAGCGAATTTGAATTGCCGGGTAAGCGATTCGACCAGTTGATCTGCCAATGGCGCTCCACGGCGCAATATACCAATCACGGCCACCTTCTGTTGCCCCGCTAACAAAGACGCGGCCTGACGCGCCATAGCGTCAATCACCGTTTGCATCTGCTCCGGCGCATAGGCTAGAAAGCGTGTGCCGGGCGGATGATCAGCTATATCAACTGCATTCATGTTCAGACCCTCTGCAACAAACACCCGTTTAGACTACACCCAACTCAGCGAAACCTGCAAAATGCCTGAAGCATCATGGTCAAAAGTAGGACACACCCGACTACAGCCAATGTAAGCAGACTGCTCAACGTCACCGGAAGTGTTGTCATGGCAAACAGTGCTGCAATGGGTGAACTCAACGTAATCAACAAGAGACAACATAACGTCACGGTGAGCACGGATACACTAAGCGCCGGAAAACTAGAAAATAGTTGCGCAATACGAAGCCTGGTTTGGCGTAGCGCCAGCACAAAACCAATCGTCGCAGAGACCAGCATAGTGAAGATAATCGCCCGGACATCCTCTAAGGATTGACCACCCTCATACAACTGCAGGTAGCACACCGTTAAGATGGTGCCAACGGCGAGGCCTAACAGCGTATGCGACGCCAGCTGCGCAACCGTCAGCAGTGGTTCTGTAGCACTGCGTGGCGGTGTGGACATCTCCTGCCCCGTACCCCGCTCGGCTTCGAAGACCAGTGAACAGGTCGGGTCAAAGACTAATTCCAGAAAGGCAATGTGAATTGGCAGCAAGAGCAGCGGCAAACCCAGCAGTACCGGCATGATCGACAAGCAAATGACGGGGATATGAATAGTGAGCGTGTAGAGCAGCGCTTGCCGCAGGTTGCTGAAGATGCGTCGCCCCAAGGCAATGGCGGTCACGATGGACTTGAAATCGTCTTCCATCAGCACGAGCGAGGCCGCTTCGCGCGCGACGTCCGTGCCGCGCTTACCCATGGCAATACCGATATGCGCCGCCTTCAAGGCGGGTGCATCGTTGACGCCGTCCCCCGTCATGGCAACGATGTCACCACTACGTTTGAATGCTTCTACAATCGCCAGCTTGCGTTCTGGCGTGATGCGGGCATAGACATCCTCGGAAGCAATGCCTACCTGCCTGGCAATGGCGGCCGCCGTTGTCGGGTGGTCGCCCGTGATCATCACCACGCGGATGCCGGCGCGTTGGCACGCCGCCACGGCGGTGGGCACATCTTTACGAACCGGATCTTCTAGTCCGACCAGGCCAATAAATTCAAAATCAAACTCGTGCTGGATCTCAGGCCAGGCCTGGTCAACGGGATACGTGCCCTTGGCGACGGCCAGGACACGCAGCCCTTGTGCCGCCATGGCCATGGCCTCATCCGCAATCATTTTCCGGCGCTCTTCGGGCAGATGGCACAGATCCACCATGGCCTCGGGTGCCCCTTTAGATGCAATGATCCGTTGGGTGCTCGCCGGGTCTTGCCAGACATGCGACATGGCCATGAGCTCGGCGCTTAATTCATATTCACGCGCCAGTTGCCAACCTTCTCCCGGATGCGTCGCTTCACTCAGATGCTGCCGCGCAAAATCATGGAAGGCTTGCTCCATAGGGTCATGCGGTTCAATTTCACTGCCCAATACCGTAAACCGGACCAGTTCGGCATAGCGCTCTGGCAATACGGTTAAGCCATCGGTACGCAACATGGTGCCATCGATGGCCAGCGCGGCGACGCGCATCCGGTTCTCGGTCAAGGTACCGGTTTTGTCGACACAGAGGACGGTAGTTTTGCCCAGCGTTTCGATGGCATTGAGGTTACGGGTCAGCACCTTGTGCTGCGCAATCCGGCGGGCACCTAAGGCGAAAAAGACGATCATGATGACCGGGAACTCTTGCGGCAGCGCGGCCATGGCCAGCGTAATGCCCGACAGCACGCCTTCAAGCCAATAGCCCGTGCTGAGCCCGTAAAACAATGCGAGTGCGACACACAGCATGAGTGCAAATATCGCGATCCGTACGGTCAGTCGTTTGACCTGTTGGTGGAGCGGCGAGGCTTCCGGGTCGATCTCTTCCAGCGCTTTACCGATACTACCCAGGCGGGTGGATAGCCCCGTAGCAACTACCTCGGCCACACCCTGGCCGCGCACGATCATCGTGCCGGCGTAGACCAGCGTCTCAGTCGATAGTTTGGGCACGCTGACCGATTCACCGGTGAGCATGGATTCATCGGCAGAGAGTTCGTGAAACTCCAGTACCCGGGCATCTGCCGGGACGCGGTCTCCCTCAGCCAATAGGAGTACATCACCGACCACAACATCTTGACCGGCAATCCGTGTTTCGGTGTCATCGCGGATCACTAATGCCCGTGGACTGGATAAGTCACGTAAGGCTTCAAGCGCCCGCTCGGTGCGCTGCTCCTGCGCAATGGTCACGACGATGATGATGCCAACAAAGCCCACCAGCACGAGTGCATCGTGCACATCCCCCATAAGAAGATAAAGCACACCTGCAGCAAGGAGCAGCAGGAACATAGGCTCGGTCGCCACTTCGGCACAGATCTTGAGCAGGCCGCGTGTTTTTTCTAGGGACAGCGCATTCGGGCCGTCTTGCGCCAGACGGCGCTGCGCTTCTTTGCTTGAAAGCCCAACAGGGAAGTTTTTCTGATTCATCAGCGCTTACTATCCCACAAAAAAGAAAACCCGGCCGAAGCCGGGTTTTTCTGGATTGATGCAATCACTCGGTGATTACAGCAGACCCTTGAGCAGCTTGGCCATTTCAGACGGGTTACGCGTTACCGTGAAACCGCACTCTTCCATAACGGCGAGTTTGGCATCGGCAGTATCTGCACCACCCGAAATCAGGGCACCGGCGTGACCCATGCGCTTGCCTGGAGGCGCGGTGACACCAGCGATGAAGCCAACGATCGGCTTCTTCATGTTGTCTTTGCACCAGCGAGCGGCTTCGGCCTCGTCCGGACCACCGATTTCGCCAATCATGATGACGGCGTCAGTATCAGGATCTTCGTTGAACATCTTCATGATGTCGATGTGCTTCAGGCCATTGATGGGGTCACCACCAATACCAACAGCGGTCGACTGACCCAGACCCAGCTCGGTCAGCTGACCGACGGCTTCGTACGTCAGCGTGCCCGAACGAGACACGACGCCGATACGACCCTTTTTGTGGATGTGGCCCGGCATGATGCCGATCTTGATTTCGTCCGGGGTAATCAGACCCGGGCAGTTCGGGCCGAGGAGCAGCGTCTTCTTGCCGCCCTTGGCTTCTTTTTCTTGCATCTTGTTGCGCAGCATCAGCATGTCGCGGACGGGAATACCTTCCGTGATACAGATGGCCAGATCCAGATCGGCTTCAACGGCTTCCCAAATGGCAGCAGCGGCTCCCGGGGGCGGCACGTAGATCACCGACACAGTGGCGCCGGTCTCTTTAGCAGCTTCTTTAACGGTACCGTAGATGGGCACGTCGAGAATCTTCTCGCCGGCTTTCTTCGGGTTAACGCCAGCAACAAAGCAGTTCTTGCCGTTCGCGTATTCAATACACTTTTCGGTGTGGAACTGACCGGTCTTACCGGTGATGCCCTGGGTGATGACTTTGGTGTCTTTGTTAATCAGGATAGACATTCAATGCTCCTTACTTGACCGCAGCAACGATCTTGGTGGCGGCTTCGGCCATGGAATCGGCAGAGATAATCGGCAGGCCCGAATCCTTGAGGATTTGCTTGCCCAGATCTTCGTTGGTGCCCTTCATACGGACAACCAGCGGCACCGACAGTTTGGTTTCCTTGGCTGCTGCAACCACGCCGGTGGCGATGGTGTCGCAACGCATGATGCCGCCGAAGATGTTGACCAGAATGCCCTTGACCTTCGGGTTCTTGAGCATGATCTTGAAGGCTTCGGTCACCTTCTCGGTCGTGGCACCGCCACCGACGTCGAGGAAGTTGGCCGGCTCAGCGCCGAACAGCTTGATGGTGTCCATCGTGGCCATGGCCAGACCGGCACCGTTAACCAGACAGCCGATGTTGCCGTCGAGCGAGATGTAGGCCAGATCGAACTTCGATGCTTCGACTTCGTCGGCATCTTCTTCGTCCAGGTCACGCAGTTCCACGATTTCCGGGTGGCGATACAGCGCGTTGGAGTCAAAGTTGAACTTGGAGTCCAGAGCGATGATGTTGCCTTTGCTATCACAGTTCAGCGGGTTGATTTCCACCAGCGATGCATCGGTGTCCATGTAGCACTTGTAGAGCTTTTGCAGGACATCGGCAGCCTGATCGGCAGAAGCGCCTTCCAGACCGACAGCCTTGGCGATCTTAAGCGCCTGGGCCTGGCCCAGACCGGTCAGCGGATCCACCAGCTCGGTAACGATCTTTTCGGGCGTCTTGTGGGCAACTTCTTCAATATCCATGCCGCCTTCGCTCGAAGCGATCACAGCAACCTTCTGGCTGGCGCGATCGGTCACGAGAGAAACATAGTATTCCTTCTTGATGTCAGCGCCGTCTTCGATATAGAGGCGACGAACCTTCTGGCCTTCAGGGCCAGTCTGGTGCGTTTTGAGCTGCATGCCTAGAATCTGTTCGGCCAGTTCTTTGACCTGCTCGATCGACTTGGCAACTTTAACGCCACCGCCCTTACCGCGACCACCGGCGTGGATCTGAGCCTTGACGACCCACACGGGTCCGCCCAGTTTCTCAGCGGCAGCAACCGCCTCTTCCACCGTGAACGCCGCAATGCCACGCGGGACCGGCACACCAAATTGACGCAAGATTTCCTTGCCTTGGTACTCATGAATCTTCATGCGTTTTCCTTGCCTATTATGGTTACGAAGATCAGACGGATAACTCCCCCACCCGCCCGATTAAGAACGTATAAAACCTGTGTTGCCGAACAATGACACACGCTTTCTGCCCGTTTTGAGCCCAGTGTTATGCCTCGATCGGATGAAAGGATTCTAGCACGCAGGCGCCCAAGCGCGCGCCCTAAAATTCATAATTATGGCGTTGGAGCGCGCCTGATTTTGGCCTCTGTTTTGCCTAAAAAACAGGCAGTCCGGCACCGCCAGATCAAACCGGGCTGTCAACTTCCAGGTAGGTCACCCGAACGCCGAACTTTTCGGCAATGGCCGCACCCAGCGCCTGAACCCCAAAGCGCTCGGTCGCATGGTGGCCGGCCGCCAGGTAAGCCACGCCCGTTTCCCGTGCCAAATGCACCATGGGTTCCGAAACCTCGCCCGTGACAAAGGCATCAACACCGGCAGCAATGGCCGCCTCGAAGTAACTTTGTGCCCCACCGGTGCACCAGGCGAGGCGGCGGATCGGCTGATCCATGGATTCAGCCAGGACGAAGGGGGAGCGACCGACGGCCTTAGCCAAGTCTGCGGTCAAACTACCCACGGTGGACCCGGCGACCGGGTCACCGAGGCAACCCAGACCTTGTTCCCCGAACACACCCGTCTGTGTCCAACCCGCCGCTTTGGCCAAACCGGCGTTGTTCCCAAGCGTTGGGTGCGCATCCAGCGGCAGATGGTAGGCGTAGAGGTTAATGTCGTTGCTGAGCAGCGTCTTCAGGCGATTGCGTTTGATACCCGTCACGGCACCGCTCTCGCCCCGCCAGAACCAGCCGTGATGCACCAGAATGGCGTCGGCCTGCTCGGCAACGGCTCTATCCAGCAAGGCCTGATTAGCAGTGACCCCACAAACCAGACGGCGAATCTCTTCCCGACCTTCCACTTGCAAACCGTTTGGGCAATAATCCTTAAAGCCTTCCGGTTTGAGCAATTCGTCCAGAGTGCGCGTCAGCGTATCGCGAGTGACAGAAGCCATGGCGGGTCCTTGAGTAATCCTGTGTGGAGTGTAATGCATGTGCCAGCTGCTCGGCATGAGTTGTAATGTACCTACGGATATCTGCTTTTCGTTCAGCGGCTTCGCCAAGCGCGGCGGCGGCACGGATGTGCACAAGGACGGCTGGGGCATCGGCTTCTTTGAAGGCGACGATGGGCGCGGTTGCCGGGTCTTTCTAGACCCCTCCCCCTCGATCGAATCGCCGCTGGCTGGGCTAGTGAAGGATTACCCGATTCAGTCCATGAACGTGGTGGCGCATATCCGCAAAGCCACTCAGGGAGATATCTGCCTACAAAATACGCATCCCTTCCAGCGCGAGCTCTGGGGGCGTTACTGGGTCTTCGCCCATAACGGCAACTTGGTCGATTTCAATCCGGAGCTTTCAGGTCGTTACCTGCCCGTGGGCACCACCGATAGCGAACGCGCCTTCTGCTTTTTGCTAGACACGCTGGCAACCCGCTTTGGCCCGACAGCACCGAGCTACGAGCACCTGCTCGACACCATGGCCGAAGTCGCCGCCATTCTGCGCGCCCATGGGCCGGCCAACTTTTTGTTGTCGAATGGCCGCTGGCTGATCGCACACTGCTCGACGGACCTACACTACATCGTACGCCGCGCGCCCTTCAATCAGGCGCACCTCAAAGACGAGGACGTATCGATCGATTTCAGTGAAGTCACGACCGACACCGATTGCGTTACGGTGATCGCCACCACGCCACTCACCGACAATGAAGCCTGGACACGCATTGAACCCGGAACGCTCATGCTATTTCGTGCCGGCGAACCCGTTGAGGTCCGACACGCGAATCAGACGATCTGATCGTTTTCCGGTGTTGATTTGGGGATAGGCTTGATGAACTGCGCCAAGAGTAGACCCAGCTCATAGAGCAGCCAGAGCGGCACGGCCAGCAAGACCTGCGACATGATGTCGGGCGGTGTAAAGATCGCGCCGATCACGAAAGCGCCGACAATCACGTACGGACGCCAAGCGCGCAGTTTCTCCAGAGACACAATGCCCATGCGCACCAGCACGATCACGACCACCGGCACTTCAAAGGTGAAGCCGAAGGCCAAAAAGGTGGTGAGCACAAAGGACAGATATTTCTCGATGTCGGTCATCCAGGCCACGCCTTCGGGCGCAATCGCCACCATAAAACTGAAGACCGACGGGAAAACCACAAAATAGGCGAATGCCATGCCGGTGGCAAATAACCCAAGCGACGCCAGCATCAGCGGCAGGGCCAGCGACTTCTCATGTTGGTACAAGCCGGGCGCGATGAATGCCCATGCCTGCCAGAGCACGACCGGCAATGCGATCAGAAACGCCAACATCAACGTCACTTTCACCGGCACCAGAAAGACCCCCACCACATCGGTAGCGATCATCTGGCCGCCTTGGGGCAAAGACGCGATCATTGGTTCGGCCAGCAAGGCATACCAGTCGCGCGACCAGGGAAAGAGCACCAGAAAAACGATCAGTACGGCCAAGGCGGCACGAATGATCCGCGTGCGTAACTCGACCAGATGCTCGATCAACGTACCATGCAGCCCCTCGCCCTCCACCGGGCCTTCCATCTGCGGCCGATCAGGCTCAGCGGCCTTCCGTTGCAATAGTTTGGGTAGGCGGATCATACTCAGAACAGCCGAAATTGGTCATCATCCGGCGTTGCCACCGGCGATTTTACTGGGGGTGGTGACGTCGGCTCAGCGGCTTCGGCTTTGGCATCACGCTTCTTGCGGATGCGCGGCTTGGTCAACGCGGCCGTTTCTTCCGCGGCCGGCATAGGGAGATCGGCGGCCGTGGTCTGATGTTTTTCGACTTCGTGCTTCAGCGTGGACTCCACGACACGCATGGATTCCTGCATCGACTGCACGGTGTTTTCCATTTCGTGTTGCAGGCGACGGATCTCTTCAAATTCGACTTCGCGGTTGAAGTCGCGCTTGATGTCGTGCACGTAACGCTGCAGGCGACCGGCAAAACGGCCCACGCTGCGTGCTACGCCAGGCAACCGCTCGGGGCCAATGACCACCAACGCCACGACGGCAATCAGGAGCAGTTCGGAAAAGCCGATATCAAACATAAGGATTGATCATTCACCGTGGCCCGGAAAAACAAACCCGCGCCCGCATGACGCGTTGCGCGGGCTGGCGGCACCGGTACGCTTAGCGCTTGGTCGATTCGCCTTCAATGGTGCGGCCTTCGTTCGGGTTGGCTGGTTGTGTCGGTGGCGTGCCACTCGCGGCTTCACCTTCTTTGAGGCCTTCCTTGAAACCTTTGACGGCACCGCCCAGATCCTGGCCGACATTACGCAATTTTTTGGTGCCAAAGATCAGCAGGATGATGACCAGAACGATCAACCAATGCCAGATGCTGAATGAACCCATAATGTAACTCCCTGATACTTGAATAATCGATTAACGCTTAATCCTGACGCTTGAGCATCGGACCCACCGGCTGCTCGCCACCAACCACGTGCGCATGCAGATGCGGCACTTCCTGACAGCCGATCTCACCATTGTTGATAATGACACGGAAACCACCCGGGCTGCCGGCTTCGACGGCCAGCTTGTTGGCGACTGCCAGGATACGGCCCAGGGCCGGTTCGTCGGCTTCTGACGCGTGCTGTAACGAGGTCAGGTGATGTTTGGGGATCACCAGGATATGTACCTGGCGTTGCGGATTGATGTCGTGAAAGGCGTAGACGAGTTCGTCTTCGTACACCTTCTTCGACGGAATATCACCGGCAACGATTTTGCAGAAAAGACAGTTGGCGCTCATGACTTGCTCCTTTAACCGGCAGTCCGCGACCGCTTTTCGTCGATGCCGGAGATGCCTTCACGACGATGCAACTCTTGCAGAATGTCGTCGGCCGACATATCGAAGAAGGCCATCAGCACCAGGATGTGATACACGACATCGGTCGCTTCGTTGACGATGGGTAGGCGCTTGCCGTCCTTCGCCGCCATGATGAGCTCGGCCGATTCTTCACCAATCTTTTTGAGGATGGCATCCGGGCCCTTGGCAAACAGCGATGCCGTATATGACGTCGACGGGTCGGCGTTACGACGCGCTGCCAGAGTTTCGCTCAAGCGATTGAGAACTTCCAGAGTCGCCGGTTTCATCGGTACATCTCCTTAGGATCACGCAACACTGGCTCAACAACGGTCCAGCGCTCATCCGTTAGCGCATAAAAGAAACAGCTGGCTCGCCCCGTATGACAGGCAATGCCGCCCTTCTGGGTCACCTGCAGCAGAATGGTGTCACCGTCGCAATCGGTACGCAGCGATACCACTTGCTGCTCGTTGCCGGACTCTTCACCCTTGCGCCACAGGCGCTGGCGGGAACGAGACCAGTATACCGCGTTCCCGGTTTTGACCGTTTGCACCAGGGACTCGCGATTCATCCAAGCCATCATCAGCACGGCACCGGTCGCGGCATCCTGTGCGATGGCGGGGATGAGACCTTCGTTATCGAAGTGCAGCGCATCTAGCCAGTTGAGGTCGGTGTTTAGATCCTGGCTCATGATCAAACCCTGACGGGGATGCCCCGCTCTTTCATATAGGCCTTGGCTTCTTGCACGCTGTGCTGTCCAAAGTGAAATATCGATGCAGCCAAAACCGCCGAGGCATGGCCTTCGCTCACACCATCCGCCAGGTGCTGTAAGGAACCGACACCACCGCTGGCGATCACCGGTACCGGAACGGCATCTGATACAGCACGCGTCAATGCCAGATCAAAACCTTCGCAGGTGCCATCGCGATCCATGCTAGTCAGCAGGATTTCACCCGCACCATACTCGGCCATTTTGCAGGCCCAAGCCACGACATCCAGACCGGTGGCTTTGCGGCCACCATGGGTAAACACTTCCCAACGACCCGGTGCGACCTGCTTGGCGTCGATCGCCACAACGATGCATTGCGAACCGACTTTGTCGGAAGCTTCGCGCACGAGCTCGGGCCGATCAACCGCCGCGGTATTGATCGAGACTTTGTCGGCACCCGCGTGCAGCAATCGACGTACATCGGCCACCTGGCGCACACCACCACCGACGGTCAGCGGGATAAAGACTTGTGCCGCACAGGCTTCGACCACTTCGAGAATGATGTCGCGCTGATCCGAGCTAGCAGTGATGTCCAGGAAGGTCAGCTCATCGGCACCTTGCGCATCGTAACGACGCGCGATCTCGATCGGATCGCCGGCATCGCGCAGCCCGACGAAATTGGTTCCCTTCACCACGCGACCAGCGGTCACGTCGAGACAGGGAATGATCCGCTTAGCGAGCATGATGCTTACTTGTCACCGACCAGGCCAGCGGCCTTGCTCAGCTTGTCGGCTTCGGCCTGCGCCGCTGCGAGATCGAGCGAGCCATCGTAAATAGCGCGGCCGGCGATCACGCCCGTGACGCCCTCTTCTTCAACGGCGCACAGCGCGGAGATGTCCCCCATATTGGTGAGACCACCCGAAGCGATGACCGGAATCTTGAGCGCCTGCGCCAGCTTCTTGGTGGCTTCGACGTTGATCCCCGACAGCATGCCGTCACGGCCGATATCGGTATAGATGATAGCCTCAACACCGTAGTGTTCAAACTTCTGCGCCAGATCAATAACGTCGTGACCGGTAATCTTCGACCAGCCATCCACGGCCACTTTACCGTCCTTGGCATCCAGGCCAACGATAATGTGCCCCGGGAAAGCGGTACAAGCATCCTGCAGGAAACCCGGCGTCTTCACCGCGGCGGTGCCGATGATGACGTAGCTGATGCCCAGATCCAGATAGCGTTCAATGGTATCGAGGTCACGAATGCCACCGCCGAGTTGCACGGGGATACGCTCTTCCACCACTTCCAGAATACTGCGCACGGCATCGTCGTTAACCGGCTTGCCGGCAAATGCGCCGTTCAAGTCCACCAGATGAAGGCGGCGTGCGCCCTGATCCAGCCATGCTTGCGCCTGGGCCGCCGGGCTATTGTTGAAGACGGTGGCGTCTTCCATGAGGCCTTGCTTGAGGCGTACGCACTGGCCGTCTTTGAGGTCGATTGCGGGAATGATCAGCATGATGTGTCGAGAGATTGCGTGGGATCAAATAATCATACGGGCAGCCAGAGGCTTAGGGTGCCCAACTTACAAAATTACGGAGCAATTGCAGGCCGTCTCGGGCGCTTTTCTCCGGGTGGCACTGAATCGCAAACAGATTGTCACGCGCTACCGCGGCGGTAAATGGGTTGCCGTAGTCGGTTTGGCCCACGACTAGCGCCGGGCTGTCCGGCACCACATGGTAGCTGTGCACGAAGTAGAAGTAAGCCTGATCGGCAATACCGGACCAGAGGGCGTGCGATTGCTGCCGCACCTGATTCCAGCCCATGTGCGGCACTTTCAAACGCTGGCCGTCGGCGCCCTTGAGGTCACCGGCAAAACGCTTTACCTGGCCGGGCAAAATGCCCAGGCCAGCGGCATCGCCTTCTTCGCTGTGATCAAACAGCATCTGCAACCCAATGCAGATGCCAAGAAACGGTTTGTTGGCGGCGGCATCTTTGACGGCCTGACGCAGATTGCGCGCATCCAGCTCGGCCATGCAGTCGCGCATGGCACCTTGACCGGGAAACACGATGCGATCAGCCGATTCAACGATATCCGGTGTCGAAGCCAACACAACGTCTGCACCATCGGCCACATGGCGCAAGGCCTGTTCGACCGAGCGCAGATTGCCCATGCCATAGTCGACAACGGCAATACGATTGGTGGACGTCATGAGCGGCTTATTCCGGAGTCGTGCTGATCGCTGCGCAAGTACCTACGAACGATCAGAGCGAACCCTTCGTCGATGGAATGACATTGGCCTGCCGGGCATCCAGTGCCACAGCCATGCGCAACGCACGACCGAAGGCCTTGAAGACCGTCTCGGCCTGATGGTGGGCATTTTCGCCACGCAGGTTGTCGATGTGCAGCGTCACCTTGGCGTGATTCACGAAACCATGGAAGAACTCGGAGAACAGGTCGACGTCAAACTGGCCGATCCAGGCGCGCTTGAACGGTACGTCCAGCACCAACCCCGGCCGACCCGACAGATCGATGACAACACGCGACAGCGCCTCGTCGAGCGGGACGTAGGCGTAGCCATAACGGGCAATGCCTTTCTTGTCGCCCACCGCTTCGGCGAAGGCCTGACCCAGCGTGATGCCGATGTCTTCCACCGTGTGGTGGCCATCGATGTGCAAATCTCCATTAGCCTTGACCGACAGGTCGATCAGGCCATGACGGGCGATCTGATCCAGCATGTGATCCAGGAACGGAACGCCTGTGGCCAAATCCGCCTTCCCCGTGCCGTCGAGATTGATGCTGACGGTAATCTGGGTTTCGAGAGTATCGCGCTGAATGGTGGCTTGCCGCATGATTGTGCAGTCAGGAAGAATTCCCGCCATGATACCATCGCAACGCCCTGCCAAGCCCTACGAAAGCCCCACACGCATGAGCCGATTCTGGAGCCAGATCGTCCACGGACTGACGCCCTACACCCCGGGTGAACAGCCCAAGATCGCCAACCTGATCAAACTGAACACCAACGAGTGCCCCTATCCGCCCTCACCCCGGGTGCTGGATGCGATCAAGGCCGCCACCAATGGTGATCTTCGGCTGTATCCGGACCCGGATTCCACAGCGTTGCGCCAGGCGATCGCCGATTATTACGCGATTAGCCGCGACCACGTGTTCGTGGGCAACGGCTCGGACGAGATACTGGCCTTTGCTTTCCAGGCGCTACTCAATCATGATGGCCCGCTGGTGTATCCGGACATCACCTACAGCTTTTACCCGGTCTATTGCCAACTCAATGGCATCAAGGGCGAGACCGTGCCCCTGAACGATGATTTCTCGCTGGATCTGGAGGCGATTCCAGATCACGCCGGTGCGGTGATATTCCCGAACCCCAATGCCCCGACCGGCCAGACCGTGAGCCTTGAAGCCATCAGCCGCTTGTGCCGCCGCTTGCCCGATCAAGTGATCGTGGTCGATGAAGCCTATGTGGACTTCGGTGCTGATACGGCCGTGCCGCTGGTGAAGGATCACCCCAACCTGCTCGTGGTGCAGACCTTCTCGAAATCTCGCGCACTCGCCGGGCTACGTGTCGGCTTCGCCATCGGCCAACCCGAATTGCTCGCTGGACTGGAGCGCGTAAAGAACAGCTTCAACTCCTACCCAGTGGATCGTCTGGCCAGCGCCGGTGGCATTGCCGCGATTGAAGATCGCCAAGGCTTTGATCATGACCGTCATCGCATTATCGAAAGCCGGGAATGGCTCACCGAACAGCTAGTGGCTTTAGGTTTTGCTGTGGTGCCGTCACAGGCAAACTTTGTATTTGCCCGTCACCCACAACATGGTGCGGGCGAACTAGCGGTGGCCCTGCGCGAGCGCGCCATCATCGTGCGCCACTTCCGTTTGCCGCGCATTGACCAGCATCTGCGCATCACCATTGGCACGCGTGACGAATGTGCCGCGCTGGTCTCGGCACTGCAAGCCATTCTGGGCTAAAAGCTTAAACGAGGCCGGCTAACCCGAACAAGGCGCCGAGCAGAATGAGCCAGAGCGGATGCAGTTTGGTCCGCAGACTGAGCACGACGGTGAGCAGCACCAACGCCATGCCGCCCCACCCGGGTTCGGCCGAGAGCGCAATGAGCACGCCTGAGGCCAAAACCAAACCAACCGCGAGCGGTGCAACGCCGAGTTGTATCGCCGCGCGACCCCGCCAGTGTTGTAGTCGGTCCCAATGCTTGAAGAGCAATCCTACGACCAGACTCATGGGCAAACACATACCAATGGTGGCGGCAAGTGCACCTTGCCAGCCCGCAACATGCTGACCGATCAGCGTGACGATCAGCACATTCGGTCCCGGTGCCGCTTGGGCAACGGCGAATAATTCGGTGAAGGTCTGGGCGGTCATCCAACCGTGTTCGGTGACGGCAATCCGGTACAACTCCGGAATCACCGCCGATGCGCCACCGAAGGAGACAAAGGCCACGAGAAAGAAACTGACGAAGAGCTCGATCAACAGACTCATGGGCTCACCTCACGCGACAAACGCCACCAGCTCAGACTGACAGTCAGCACAGCACCACCGATCATGACCAACGGTAGGGGCCAACGCAAAAAGACGAGGGCAATAAAAGCGCTGGCGGCAAACGGCAGATAGAACACACGGTATTTGACGTTCAGCCCCATACGGATGCCCGTGGCAATGATGAGTCCGGCACCGACCAGCGTGATGCCATACAAGACCGACTGAACGACCGGCATCTCACCATAGCGGGCATAAAGCAGCCCCAACAACAGCGCGATCATCAATGGGCCGAGCATCAAACCCAGTGTGCCGGCGACGGCACCACGCCAACCGCAACAGCGCACCCCTACTGCCACGGCCAGGTTAATGACGTTCGGGCCCGGCAAAAACTGGCAGAGGCCGAGCAGCACATTGAATTCTTCCGCCGTTAACCAGCGCTCGGTATCGACCAGCAACCGGCGCGCCCAGGGCAACACACCGCCAAACCCGGAAAGTCCGACGCGGGCAAAACCCCGAAATAATGCGGCGGGACCCGGAACGACCCGAGTCAATGCAGCCGACTCAGTGACCGAGTCGGAAATCTGCGGAGCGGGCATGGGCAGTCAGCCCCTCGCCTTCAGCCAGGCTCGACGCAATACGACCCAGGGTCTGCGCGCCCGACTGGGATACATGGATCAGGCTGCTGCGTTTCTGGAAATCGTACACACCGAGCGGCGACGAGAAGCGCGCGCTACCGGAGGTCGGCAGTACGTGGTTCGGGCCGGCGCAGTAATCGCCCAACGACTCTGAACTGTAGGCCCCCATAAAGATGGCGCCGGCGTGGCGAATCTGCGGCACCAGCGCCTGCGGATCTTTCACCGACAGTTCCAGATGTTCCGGCGCAATGCGGTTACTGATCGCACAGCCTTCCGCCAGATCCTTGACCAGAATCAACGCGCCACGATCGGTTAGCGAGGTACGAATCACTTCAGCGCGCGGCATCTGCGGCAGCAAGCGGTTAATACTTTCGGTGACGGCATCCAGATAGGCGGTATCCGGACAGATCAGGATTGATTGCGCCAATTCGTCGTGCTCGGCCTGCGAGAATAGATCCATCGCCACCCAATCCGGCGGCGTCGTGCCGTCGGCGATGATGAGAATTTCCGAAGGGCCCGCGATCATATCGATACCAACGGTTCCGAAGACATGGCGTTTGGCATTGGCCACATAGGCGTTACCGGGGCCGACGATCTTATCGACCTGCGGCACAGTGGCTGTACCGTAAGCCAACGCGCCAACAGCCTGTGCGCCACCGATGGTGAACACGCGATCCACACCGGCAATCGCGGCGGCGGCCAGTACTAGGGGATTACGTTCGCCGCCCGGCGTCGGCACCACCATGATGAGCTCACCCACTCCCGCCACTTTGGCTGGAATGGCGTTCATCAGCACTGACGAGGGATAGGCGGCTTTACCACCTGGCACATACAGGCCGACGCGGTCTAACGGCGTCACGCGTTGACCCAACACTGTGCCGTCGGCTTCGGTATACGTCCAACCGTCAACACGCTGCCGTTCGTGGAAAGCGCGAATGCGTGCTGCCGCGGTTTCCAGTGCGTCGCGCTGTTCGTGTGATAGCGATGCGAGTGCTTTATCCAGCTCGGCGCGTGGCAGTTCCAGCTGGTGTGCATCATGCACATCCAATCGATCGAACTTGCGCGTAAATTCTAAGAGCGCCGCATCACCGCGCTGGCGGATCGCTGCCAGGATGTCGAGCACCGTGCGTTCGATGCTGGCATCTTGCTCGGCTTCGAGCGCCAGTAGGGCCGTCAGTTCAGTATCGAAGTTGGGCGACTGCGTGGACAAGCGGCGGATCATCTCAGTCTCCTGCCGTCAGGCGACTAGGCGCTGTACAGCACCTTCGAAATCGGCCAGCATGCGTTGCAGACGATCGTGTTTGAGTTTGAGCGAGGCCGGATTAACCACCAGGCGGGACGAGATCGGCATCACCTCTTCCACGGCCTGCAGATTGTTGGCGCGCAGGGTGTTGCCCGACGAGACGAGGTCAACGATGGCATCCGACAGACCGACCAGCGGTGCCAGTTCCATCGAACCATAGAGCTTGATCAAATCGATGTGCACGCCCTTGGCGGCAAAGTGATCGCGCGCGATGTTCACATATTTGGTCGCCACGCGCAGTCGGCTACCGGGTTTCACAGCGGCGGCGTAATCAAAACCTTCCGAGACTGCGACCATCATCTTGCACTGGGCGATCTGCAGATCGAGTGGCTGATATAAGCCCTGACCACCATGTTCGATCAATACATCTTTACCGGCGACCCCCAGATCGGCGGCACCATACTGCACATAGGTCGGCACATCGGTCGCCCGCACAATCACGATGCGCACGTCTGGATCCTGCGTCGGCAAAATCAGCTTGCGCGAGGATTCTGGATCTTCGGTCGGCAGAATGCCGGCCGCTTCGAGCAGCGGCAGCGTCTCGTCCAGAATACGCCCCTTGGATAGGGCAATCGTAATACCGGTGGTGTTACTGGTCACAGCGTCGGCTCCAGGCCAAAACCCGTATTCTAGCGGACGCGGCGGACCGACGCCCCCAGACGGGCCAGTTTTTCCTCGATCCGCTCATAGCCCCGATCCAGGTGATAGATGCGTTCGATCAACGTTTCGCCTTGGGCGGCCAGGCCGGCAATCACCAGCGCCGCCGAAGCGCGTAGGTCGGTTGCCATGACTATCGCCCCTTCCAGTTTGTCGGCACCCTTCACGGCAGCGGAATTGCCGTCGATATGAATATCGGCACCCAGTCGCATGAGCTCCACCGCGTGCATAAAGCGGTTCTCGAAGATGGTTTCCTTGATGATCGCCGTGCCTTCAGCCAAACAGTTCACGGCCATCAGCTGCGCCTGCATATCCGTCGGGAACGCAGGATACGGCGCTGTACGGAACGACACGGCTTTCAGACGCGCCGGTGCCTTGATGCTGATATGGTCGGCATCACCGCCGATGGTACAGCCGGCTTCCACCAGCTTTGCCGTGACGGCGTCTAGATAGGCAGTCGAGGTGCCTTGCAGCACCACATCACCACCCGTAATGGCGGCCGCACACAAGTAGGTGCCGGTTTCAATACGATCTGGCATCACTGCATGCTCGGCACCGTGCAGCGCTTTCACGCCCTGAATCACAATACGATCAGTACCCGCGCCTTCGATTTTGGCACCCATGGCAATCAGACAGTTGGCCAGATCGACGACTTCCGGTTCACAGGCCGCGTTTTCAATGACGGTTTCACCCTGGGCCAATGTGGCGGCCATCATCAAGTTCTCAGTCCCCGTGACCGTGACCATGTCGGTACAGATACGCGCCCCCTGAAGGCCACCGGCCGGGGCTTTGGCGTGAATATAACCGGCTTCGACGTGAACCTCGGCACCCATGGCCTGCAGACCCTTGATGTGCTGATCCACCGGGCGCGCGCCAATCGCACAGCCGCCCGGCAACGACACCTTGGCCTGCCCCCAGCGCGCAACCAGCGGACCGAGGACCAGAATCGACGCGCGCATGGTTTTGACCAGCTCGTAAGGGGCGGTTGGATCAGTCAAGCCATTGGCATCAAGCGTCACACCCGCATCAGCACCATCCAGCGTGGAAGCCACACCCATGTTCGTGAGCAAACGAATCATGGTGGCCACATCATGTAGATGCGGCAGATTGGTCAGCACCAGCGGCTCACGTGTGAGCAGGCTGGCACACAGAATCGGCAGCGCCGCGTTTTTGGCGCCCGAAATACGAATCTCACCTTGCAGGCGGTTGCCGCCTTGAATCAGTAGCTTATCCACGGTTAGCCCACTCCTCGGGGGTCAATGTCTGCATGGTCA
The DNA here is from genome assembly GCA_937996725.1 of uncultured Dechloromonas sp. Taxonomy (GTDB): domain Bacteria; phylum Pseudomonadota; class Gammaproteobacteria; order Burkholderiales; family Rhodocyclaceae; genus Fluviibacter. Next base: position 27,047 of record CALKUR010000089.1, read on the forward strand.
GCGCATGCACGAGTTCGTCACGCATCGCATCGCCCAGCGCGCCATACACCGCTTGATGACGACGCACCCGCGACAGTGACGCGAAGGCCTCGCTGACAATCAGCAGTTCGAAATGGCGGCCATCGCCATCCAGTTCCAGATGTTGCACGGGTAATTTGGCGCGTAGCGCCGCTTCGATATCTTCGAGACGAACCATGATTCTTCCATCAGGTGCGTAGCTTGTAGCCGCGCACCAACAATACAAAACTGAGCAGACCGATGACCAGGGTGAAGGTGCTTGCCACGGCCAGGCTCAACCAGGGCGAGGCATCGGATACGGCAAAGAAGCCGTAGCGGAAACCATCGATCAGGTAGAACACGGGATTGGCCCGGGACACCGTCTGCCAGAACTCAGGGAGAGATTGTACCGAGTAGAAGACGCCCGACAGCATGGTGAGCGGCAGAATCAGAAAATTCTGAAACGCGGCCAGCTGGTCGAACTTCTCCGCCCACATCCCGGCGATGAGGCCTAGGCTGCCCATCAACATGCCGCCCAACAGCGTAAACAGCAGCACCCAGAGCGGCTCGGCCATGGCCAGGCCACCGATCCAACTGGTAGCCAGCAGGACCCCCGCCCCGACGACGGCACCCCGAATCGTGGCCGCCAGCAAGTACGCGGCAAAGAACTGGAGATTTGAAATCGGCGTCAGCAACACAAAGACCAGGTTGCCCGTGATCTTGGACTGAATCAGCGAAGACGAGCTATTGGCGAAGGCGTTCTGCAACACCGACATCATCACCAAGCCCGGAATTAGAAACGCCGTGTAGCGGATCCCGTGCACCTGAACGTGATTTTCCAAGACCTGCGAAAAGATCATCAGATAAAGCAATGCCGTCAGTACCGGCGCGCAGACTGTCTGAAAGCCCACCTTCCAGAAACGCAGTAACTCCTTGCGAAGCAGGGTCAGGAATTCGGTCATGACTGCTGCCCCATAAAACTGAGGAAGGCAGTTTCCAGATCCGGTGGCGAAATACTCATGTCTTCGAGCGTACAGCCTGATTCTCGTAACGTGGCCAGCACGGTTTCAATATCCGCCAAGGCATCCAGCGTCCATTCCCAGGAGCGCGCCGCACTCGGCACCGCCAGCGCCATAGCCTGCAGCGCTGAAGGCAGGACATTACCCTCTCCCAATCGCACGGTCAGCCGGTGTTTGGCAAAGCGGCGGATCAAGGTGTCTGTCTTTTCCAACGCACAAATTTCGCCCGAACGCATGAGCGCGAGACGACCGCATAAGGCTTCGGCCTCTTCCAGATAGTGCGTGGTCAGGATGATCGTGTGGCCATCACCGTTCAATCGGCGGATGAATTGCCAAAGCCCCTGACGCAAGGCGACATCAACGCCCGCCGTGGGCTCATCAAGAATAATCACCGGTGGCCGGTGCACCAGTGCCTGGGCAACCAAGACACGTCGCTTCATGCCCCCAGAGAGGCTACGCATGGAGTGATCGGCCTTATCGGTCAAGTCCAGTTCGGCCAGTAATTCATCGATCCAGGCATCATTCTTCTGAATGCCGAAGTAACCCGACTGCAGACGCAGGATCTCGCGTACCGAGAAGAAGGGATCAAATACCAACTCTTGTGGAACCACGCCCAAGGCGCGACGCGCCTGACGATAATCATCCCGCGTGTCGTGACCAAGAATCCGGATCGAGCCCGTATCCTGCCGGCACAAACCCGCCATGCACGAGATGAGCGTAGTTTTGCCGGCACCATTCGGACCCAATAGACCGAAGAACTCACCCGGCTCGATTTGTAGCGACACATCACGCAGCGCATGCACCGACTCACGGCTGCGCAGGAAAGTCTTAGAAACGTCTGCGACGGCGACCGCTGGCGTACCCACCCGCTCAAACGACCCAGAACAGCGTCTGCAATCCGTACAGATCGCTCAGCGCCCGCAGCGAAGACGGCGCATGGTAGACCGTCACGGTATTTCCCACGGTCTTGCGCCCCAGTTCCAACAGCAGACTCAAGGCCGACGAATCGACGCGATTCACCGCTTTTAGATCCACATGGGCCACGCCATGAAATGACGACAATCCGGCCAACAAGCTAGGCAGCTCGGCGACCGTCATCCCGCCGGTAATTTCTAGGCAGAGACCATTTTCACCAAGTTTGAGTGCAGACATCAGAACAATCAGGAAGCTTTAGACTTCTGACCCGCTTGGCGATTCTTGTCGGCCAGTTGCTTGATCAGGCCATCAATGCCGTTGGTACGAATTTCTTGCGTGAAGCTTTCACGATAGTTGGTGATCAGCGATACGCCCGCCAGCACCACATCATAGACGCGCCAACCATCGGCACCCTTCTCCAGGCTGAAGTTGACATCGACCGGTTTGACGCCCGGTTTGATGATCAGGGTTTTGACGACGACGTCTTTCTGATCGTCATGCATCTTGAACGGCAGGTATTCCAATGTCTGGTTCTTGCTAATGCCGATAAAGGCATTGGAGAAGGTGCGGATGAGCAGCGTACGAAACTCCTGGACCAGTTGCTTCTGCTGCTCGGGCGTTGCCTGACGCCAATCCTTGCCCACGGCTAAACGGGTCATCCGTTGAAAATCGAAGCTGCTGACAACCGATTTCTCCGCCCATTCGATCAGCTTGCTGGTGTCGCCTTTCTGCAGCAACGGATCCTGATTCACGTAAAGGTAGGTTTCCTGCGTAATCTGTTTAACCAGTTGATCCGGAGGCAATACGTTTGAATTAGCGAAGGCCAAGGAGGCCAGAGTCATGCCGGCCAGCAGAATCATTTGACGTAGGATTTGAATCATCGGGTTCTCGCGTAAACGTCGAAAATTACATTCTATACCGCTAAACAGACCTACTGCTACCCGCTGATTATTTCAAACAGGGGCGCGGCTAGACTTACTTTTTAGCATCATCGTCGGCGGGATCATCCACATCTAATCCCGGTGGCGGCGCGCCCTCATTAATGAGATTCAGGCGGTTCTGCATGAAGGCGTCACGTAAATAACTATATTTATCGGTGGCAGCTTCTTCAATGATCTTTTCGGCCGGGAACAGGTTGGCGCGTGTATTGATGTAGTTGACGCCCCAGGCCGTGTAGTACGCAGTCGGATCTTTTACCGCAAACGAGAGCGGGCTAGCGGCGATATCTGCTGCCCAGCCGAAGGTGTCACGAATATTGCTTGGGCCCAGAATCGGGAGCACAAAATACGGGCCCGTCGGTGCGCCCCAGCGGCCAAACGTCACGCCAAAATCATTGGTGCTCTTGTACCAACCGGCGTTACCCGCAACATCGAACAGACCGCCAAAGCCGAGGGTGGTGTTAATCACCACCCGACCGAAATCGTTGAATGCCTGTTCACCCCGACCCTGCAACAGATCGTTGATGCCGATGACGACATCGCTCAGGTTTGAAAACACATTCGTGACCAGAATACGGATGGGCTCGGGAATAATGAATTCGTAGGCCTGAGCGATCGGTTTGGCGATCACCATATCCAGCGCTTCATTAATGGCAAACATGCCCCGGTTATAGCCTTCCCAGGGATCCCGCGAATTTTCGTATTCTTCGGCAACTGCGCCGCCCGAAATACCAACGACCAGCACCAGACCCAGCAGAAATCTTTTAACCGTCAGATTACTCGGTAGCATGCTTCTTTCCTTCAGAGGCCTTGTTGAACAGGAACTGGCTAATCAGTTTTTCCAGCACGATTGCCGACTGGGTTTTCGTAATTCTGCCACCAGCCGGGATCATCTGCTCATCGCCACCGGCATCCAGGCCGATGTACTGTTCACCCAGCAGACCCGAAGTTAGGATCGAGGCAAATGTGTCGCGGGGAAACTGGTACTGGCTATCGAGCCGGAGTACGACGTTGGCTTCATAGCTTTGGGGATCGAAGCGGATATCGACAACGCGCCCGACCACAACGCCGGCGCTCTTTACTGGACCCCGAACCTTTAGGCCACCAATGTTGTCGAAGCGCGCCGTGATCTCATAGGTCGACGACAGGCCCGACGCAGAAAAATTGCTGACCTTCAGCGCCAGAAACAGGATGGCGGCAAAGCCAATGGCCACAAACACGCCCACCCATAGATCCATCACTCGTCGGTTCATCATAAGCCTCGGAACATAAATGAAGTCAGTACAAAATCCAGCGCCAGAATCGCCAGCGCCGAGGTTACCACCGTCCGCGTAATGGCGCGCGAAACGCCCTCCGCGGTTGGCACAGAGTCAAAACCTTCGAACACAGCGATCAAAGCGATGGCCACGCCAAATACAGCACTCTTAATAAGGCCATTCATCACATCATCGATAAAGTTCACGTTCGCTTGCATTTGCGCCCAGAAGGCACCTTCGTCGACGCCAATAAAAACCACGCCGATCAACCAGCCACCAAAAATCCCAGCAGCAGTAAACAACGCGGCCAGGAACGGCATCGCAATCACGCCACCCCAGAAACGCGGCGCAATAATCCGGGCCAAGGGGTTGACTGCCATCATGTCCATCGCCGTCAACTGCTCAGTTGCTTTCATCAGGCCGATTTCTGCGGTAATCGAAGAACCCCCACGCGAGGCAAATAATAGACCGGCAACCACCGGACCCAGCTCGCGAACCAGCGACAGCGCGACCAGAATGCCGAGCGCCTCAGATGAGCCGTAGCGTTGCAAGGTGTCATACCCCTGCAAGCCCAGCACCAGGCCAACAAACAGGCCGGAGACCAGAATGATAATGAGCGACAACACACCGCTGGCGAATAGCTCGCGCAGTAACAGACGTGGCCTGCGGAAGGTTTCCGCCGACTGCGCCAACATGGCGAGAAAAAAGCGGGCAGCAAAACCCAGACGCCAGATACGGTCAATCGTGTTGGCACCGATGGTGGAAAAGAAGCGCTCAAACGGGCCCATCAGGCACTTTCCAAGAGCTGCGCATCGAGATCGGATGCCGGATAATGAAAATGCACGGGGCCATCGGGCTGAGCATGCACAAACTGATAGACATAGGGATCCGTCGAGACCCGGATTTCTCCTGGCGTACCCTCGCCGACCACGCGGCCAGCCGACATGAAATACACATAATCGACGACAGCCAGTGACTCATGCACATCGTGGGTCACCATCACCGAGGTGGCGCCCAGCGCATCGGTCAGTCGACGGATCAGGGTGGCAATAATTGACAGTGAAATCGGGTCGAGTCCGGTAAAAGGCTCGTCAAACAGAATCAATTCGGGATCCAGCGCCACCGATCGAGCCAGCGCGACGCGGCGCGCCATGCCGCCGGACAGTTCGGCCGGCATCAACTGTGCCGCACCGCGCAAACCCACCGCTTCGAGCTTCAGCAATACCAGATCGCGGATCGCCGATTCCGGCAAGCGCGTATGCTCTCGCAAGGGGAATGCGACATTGTCGTAAACCGAGAGATCCGTAAACAGTGCGCCAAACTGGAACAGCATCCCCATCCGGCGACGCATCTCGTAGAGATCCTTTTGCGCGAAAGCGCCCACATCCATGCCCGCCACACGGATCTTGCCGCGCGTTGGTTGCAGCTGGCCACCAATCAGGCGCAGTAACGTCGTCTTGCCACAACCGGAGCCGCCCATGATCGCCGTCAACTTGCCCTTCGGCAGTTGCATATCGATCCCGGAAAGCACGGGGCGATCGCCATAAGCGAAATCCAGCCCGGTAATTTCTACATAAGGGGTCGACATTGGCAAATCATCTTGGGGTTTGGAACATATTTCTCAATTTTACCACCCCTTCGGGTCGCAGACTTGTCCCGATTTGGGTGGGAATTTCTCAAAGAATGCCGAAATTACTTGGATCTTGGGCATCTATATCAGGTCTTCATTGCTAAAATACGTGACAAACACCAAACCATTCAAAAAAAGTCCATCATGCTCTTCCACGATCTCTATCACAGCCTTGAAAAAGCCCGTTGGTCCATGGCTGACGACGTTCCCTGGGGCGAATTCGACCCCAGTAAGCTGACCGAAGAGCAGGCGCTGACCATCAAATACAACGCCATCACCGAATGGGCTGCTCTGCCGGCGACTGAGATGTTCCTGCGCGACAATCGCGACGACTCCGATTTCAGCGCTTTCATGAGCATCTGGTTTTACGAAGAACAGAAGCACGCGCTGGTGCTGATGGAGTATCTACGCCGATTCCGCCCGGACCTCTGCCCAACGGAAGAAGAGTTGCACGCCGTTCGCTTTGAATTTGACCCGGCCCCCAAACTGGAAACACTGATGCTGCACTTCTGTGGCGAAGTGCGCCTGACCCAGTGGTACCGCCGGGCCGGCGAATGGCACACCGAACCGGTGATCAAGAAGATTTATGATCTGCTATCGCGTGATGAAGCGCGCCACGGGGGTGCGTATCTCAAGTATATGAAACGCGCCATTGATACCTACGGCAAAGTGGCTGCCCAGGCCTTCGCCAAGATCGGCGTCCTGATGGCCAGTTCGGCCCGTACGCAAAAGGCGCTGCACCCCACGAACCTGCATGTGAACAAAGCGCTTTACCCGCAAGACACCGTGCAGAGCCGGATTCCGGATCCGGCATGGCTGGAGCACTGGCTCGACACCCAGATCAAATTCGACAAGATTTGCGAAGATCGCGTTATCGGCGGCATTCTGCGCAATATGTCCAGCCTGTTCGAACGCACTTTCGAAACCGTGCAGGATCTGAACCGTTTCCGTAAGTCGTTGGCGACGGCCTGATGACCCATATCAGCGACCTTCCGTTACCGAGTTTTGAACAGAAGATTGTTCAGCCCGGCGACTTGGCCGCGCACGTAGCACAATTACCGCGGCCGATTGTATTTACGAATGGTTGCTTCGATATCCTGCACCGCGGTCATGTGACTTATCTAGCACAGGCACGTGCATTAGGCGGATCGCTCATTATCGCCGCCAATACGGACGCTTCTGTTAAGCGGCTGGGCAAAGGCGATGATCGCCCGATGAACCCACTGGATAACCGCATGGCGGTTCTGGCCGCGCTCGAAAGCGTTTCACTGGTCACCTGGTTTGATGAAGACACGCCGATCGAACGCATCCTAGACTGCAAACCCGACATTCTCGTCAAGGGCGGCGATTGGGCCGTCGACAACATTGTTGGCGCACAGGAAGTGCGTGGCTGGGGCGGTCAAGTCGTCTCCATCCCCTTCCTGCACCAGACTTCGACCACGGCGATGGTCAACAAAATACGGGGCGGCTAAAGCGCGACCTGAGTGCCGAGCTCAACCACACGGTTGGTCGGAATGTTGAAATAGCTCGTCGCACTATCCGCATTGCGGTACATAGTGATGAATAACTTCTCACGCCAGAAGGCCATTTCGGAGTTCAGCTTAGGAATCAGTGTTTCGCGACCGAGGAAGAATGACGTTTCCATCATGTTGATCGGCAAACCATGGTCCGCACATAGCGCGAGTGCTGCAGGAATGTTCGGTTCTTCCTTGAAGCCGTAGCGAATCAATATCGTCCAGAAGTTTTCTTTAAGCGGCGTCACTTCGACGCGATCTGTCTCTGGCACAAACGGTACGTCCTCGATCTGCACACAGGTGACCAGCACTTTTTCGTGCAGCACCTTGTTATGCATCATATTGTGCAACAGCGCATGCGGCACACCGGTCAGATCGCCATTCAGGAAAATGGCAACGCCCGGAACGCGCTGCGGCCCGCCCACGGCCAGGCTGCCGACGAACGCATCCAGACGGAGTTCTTCACTACGCAGTCGTTTACGCAACAGGTCACGGCCGCGCTTCCAGGTCGTCATGATGGTAAAGATCACCAGGCCGGCGACCAGCGGGAACCAACCGCCATCGGGAATCTTCTGGATGTTGGCCCATAAGAAAATCAATTCGAAAGACAGGAAGCATGCAAAGAGCAATGCCGCGCGATACCAACCCCAGTTCCAGATTTTTGCGGCAACAACCACGGCCAGCAGCGAGGTAATGACCATATCGCCCGTGACGGCCAGGCCGTAAGCCGCGGCCAGATTGTTCGACGATTTGAACGTGAGGACCAGCAGAATCACCGCGGCCAACTGCAACCAGTTGACCCCCGGCATGTAGATCTGGCCCTGCTCTTTTTCGGAGGTGTGCGTCACCAGCATACGTGGCACAAAGCCGAGCTGCATGGCCTGACGCGTCATCGAATAGGCGCCGGTGATTACGGCCTGCGACGCGATCACGGTCGCACAGGTGGCCAGACAGACCAGCGGGAAGCGCAGGTATTCAGGCACGCCCATATAAAACGGGTTATCGACCGCGTCTGGATTACCAAGTACCAGGGCCGCCTGACCGAAGTAGTTGAGCACCAGCGCCGGCAGCACGAAGAACGCCCAGGCTAGGCGGATCGGTTTGCGACCGAAGTGACCCATGTCGGCATAGAGGGCCTCGGCACCGGTGACGGCCAGCACCACGTTACCCATGGCGAACACCGCCATATGCGGGTTATCAAACAGCAAATGGATGGCATACATCGGATTGAGCGCCAGCAGGACGTGCGGGTTCTCGATCACGTTGTATACCCCCATCACACCCAGCACCGCAAACCAGACGCCCATGACAGGACCGAAGAAGGCGCCGACCTTGGCCGTGCCGTGTTTCTGGAACATGAAGAGCCCGGCCAGAATCACGATCGTGATGGGAATGACCACGTTATTAAACTGGGGCGCGACGACCTGCAGACCTTCCACCGCGGACAATACGGAAATCGCCGGCGTGACCATGCCGTCGCCATAGAACATGGCAGTGCCGAGAATGCCGGCCAGCATGATCCACTTGGCCCGCTTCGGCTTATCCTGGGCTTCATGCAAGGCCAGCGCGATCAGCGCCATCATGCCGCCCTCGCCCCGGTTATCGGCACGCAGGATGAACACGATGTATTTGAGCGAGACGATGATCATCAGCGCCCAGAAGATCATCGACAGGCCCCCAAACACATTGGCCTCGGTCAGCGGAATCGGATGATTACCCGCAAAGAGTTCCTTGAAAGCGTACAGGGGGCTTGTACCGATATCCCCGTACACGACACCCAGCGCGCCTAAGACGAGCAACTGCAAGCTCGTCTTGTGCTCAGACACTGAAGTACTCGACGTTGCTGCCGACATGATGACTCCCAACGACTAATTCAAAACAGAACGTCGAATACCGACCATCAAACCCGCATTAGAACGGGATATCGTCGTCCAGATCCGCCACATTGGCCGGCGGGCGGCGGTTAGCGTTGCTCCCTGCAGCGGCAGCCGGTGCAAATGGATCGTCACGGCTGACCGGTTCACCCTGGCCTTCACGGCGGCCAAGCATTTTCATTTCGGTGGCTTCGACTTCGGTCGTGTAGCGCTCCTGGCCATCCTTATCCTGCCATTTGCGGGTTTTGATACGACCCTCGATATAAACCTGCGAGCCTTTTTTCAGGTACTGACCCGCGATTTCGGCCAGGCGACGGTAGAAGACGACGCGGTGCCATTCGGTGGATTCACGCTGCTCGCCGCTGGCCTTGTCGCGCCAGGTATCGGTCGTTGCAAGGCGGATATTACATACGGCATCGCCTGAAGTGGTGTAACGGGTTTCGGGATCTGCGCCGAGGTTACCGATGAGTATTACTTTATTGAGCGATGCCATATCAAATCTCCTAAGTTAACGAGTGTAGCGGCCAAAAAGATGGCTTACCGAACCGACAGAATATCATGACGCAGGTTTATGCTGGGAGTCGGGCCGGCCACTTCCACGAAATCACCAGCCAGATCAAGGCTAAGAGGCCACATCCGGCAAAAACGGCCGCGTATCCGCCCACTTGTAGCAACCAGCCGCCGAAGGCACCTCCGACAAACAAGCCTAAAGATTGCAAGGTGTTATAGAGCCCGAGCGCCTGCGCCTTGCCAGCCGCCGGAGCGATGCGGGAGATCAGCGAGGGTTGTAGCGCCTCCAGCATATTGAAGCCACTGAAGAACAACGCAATCAGCCCGAAAATCCATAAAACTGCGGCGACCTCCGAAGGCGCTGTGAATTGCAAAAATCCAAGAAAGCCCAGCTGGGTGAGGCACAGAAACAGAATTGCCAGGCTAAAGACCTGTGCCATGCGACCGTGGCGCTCGGCCTGCATCATGGCCGGCCAAAGGACAACCAGCGCGACCAACACGGCCGGCAGATAGACCATCCAGTGCCGCGAGAGCGGCAAATCGGCCAACTGGATTAGCAACGCTGGTACGGCGACCCACATGGCGATCTGGATGGCGTGCAAGACAAATACGCCCAGATTCAGACGAAAGAGGCGCGGATCACGTAGTACCTGCCCAAAGGTCCCGGCGGTCCGCTCGGGCAATGGCGGCGCCGGTGGCACCAGCCGAAACAACGTCCAGAAAGCACCCAGTCCCAACCCGCAAGTCAGCCAAAACAGGCCACTCAAGCCAATCCAGCCATAGACCACCGGCGCAACGGCTAGCGACAACGCAAACATCAGGGCAATCGAGCCGCCAATCATGGCCATGGCCTTGCTGCGCTGGCTGTCGCGGGTCAAATCCGCCACCAGCGCCGTAATGGCAGCGGAAATAGCCCCGCTGCCCTGAATCATGCGGCCCCAGGTCATGGCTTCCACAGAATCGGCCAAGGCGCAGACAACGCTGCCGACCACGAACAGCGTCAAACCAAAGGCAATGACCGGTTTTCGCCCCCAGCGATCCGCCGCTAGACCCAGCGGCAGCTGTAGGCAGGCCTGCGTCAGGCCGTAGGCACCCAGCGCCAGACCGACTGCAGCGACATCCTGGCCGCCGACCAGGCTGCGGGCGGCAACAGCAAAGACCGGCAACACAATAAATAAGCCCAGCATGCGTAACGCAAAAATGGCAGCCAACCCTACTGCAGCGCGCTTCTCAGCGGGCAGCATGGGTTCTTTGGGCAGATGGGTGGATTTAGTCATAAATAAACAGTTGCGATGCACAAACGCGGCCGCGTAATATTACCAGTTGGCCTTCGGCCGACCGGCTCCGGCCGCAGCTTTATCGGAAGACCTCATGGAAGACATCCGCATCCGCGGTGCACGCACGCACAACCTGCAGAACATCAGCCTCGACTTGCCACGTCATAAGCTGATTGTGATTACCGGCCTCTCGGGTTCCGGCAAGAGCTCACTCGCCTTCGATACGCTCTATGCCGAAGGCCAACGCCGCTACGTCGAGAGTCTTTCGGCTTATGCCCGCCAGTTTCTGCAGCTCATGGAAAAACCCGACGTTGATCTGATCGAAGGTCTATCACCCGCCATTTCCATCGAGCAGAAAGCCACCAGCCATAACCCGCGCTCCACCGTGGGCACGGTCACCGAAATCCACGACTACCTGCGCCTGCTCTTCGCCCGTGCCGGCACACCCTACTGCCCGGAACATCATCTCCCCCTGCAAGCACAGACGGTGTCGCAGATGGTCGACCATGTGCTGTCGCTGCCAGAAGAAACCAAGCTGATGATCCTCGCACCGGTCGTGGCTAATCGCAAAGGGGAACAGCAGGATCTATTTGCCGAACTACGCGCGCAAGGCTTTGTGCGTCTGCGCGTCGACGGCGAGATTTGCGAAATCGATGCCCTGCCCAAGCTCGACAAGAACAAGAAGCACGACATCGATGTCGTGATTGATCGCCTCAAGGTGCGCGAAGATACCCGCCAACGCCTGGCCGAGAGCTTTGAAGTCGCGCTGCGCCATGCGGATGGCCGTGCCATTGCTTTGAATATGGACACCGGCGAGGAACATCTGTTCTCCGCCCGCTTCTCGTGCCCGCACTGTAACTTTGCACTACAGGAACTCGAACCGCGCATCTTCTCGTTTAACAACCCGATGGGTGCCTGCCCGAAGTGTGACGGTCTGGGTGTCATCCAATTCTTCGACCCGAAACGCGTCGTCGCGCATCCGGAACTATCACTCTCTTCGGGCGCTATTCGTGGCTGGGATCGACGGAATCAGTTCTACTTTCAGATGATTGTGGCGCTGGCCGAATACTACGGTTTCGATGTCACGACGCCCTTTAACGAACTACCAGAAGACACCCGCCAAATCATTCTGTATGGCTCCGGCGAAGAAAGCCTGCCGTTCCAGTACCTAAACGAACGGGGCAAGCTCACCGTGCGCGAGCATACCTTCGAAGGCATCATCCCCAACCTGGAACGCCGTTACCGGGAAACCGATTCGTCGACCGTCCGCGAAGAGCTTGCCAAATACGTCAGCGACACGGTGTGCCCGGACTGCCAAG
>CALKUR010000090.1 GCA_937996725.1 uncultured Dechloromonas sp.
TCTTCGCAGAGCCGCGCCATCCCTATACGCGCGCGCTGCTCGCCGCCGAGCCAAAACCGGATCCTGCGCTTCCGCGGCCGGAAGCGCCCGTCGTCGTCGAGACCAAGGACTTGAAGATATGGTTTCCGGTCAAGCGCGGCGTGCTGCGCAAGGCCGAGGGTGGCGGGCGTAGCACGGCGTATGTGCTGTGTGACTGAGTGCAAACTCGCTGCTATTGCTGCTCGCGTTCAGTTGATCCGTCAACATAAAACCGCAACCCAGGCAAAGCCCTGGTTACGGCAGTGCTGCTGACTTAATAACCTGCGCTCCTGAATGGAACAAGGAGCCCAGATGACCACTCAGCATGACACACCCCGCAAGCGTTCTCTGTGTGACGAGCGGCCAGACAAGCCAGGCATGTACTTGGCCTTGTTTCATGGACGCGATGACCGAAGAGAGCAGATGCAGCAATTTGGATTCGCTGGCCCATTGCTGGGGCCGCTGCGCTATTGCCATACCACCTATCTGTACAACATCAAAATCGAGTTTGAGGACGACGAAGATGCACTCCTGTGCTGTGGATCAGACGAGGTGAATGTGATCCTGTCCGTCGTGGACGACATGATTCATTTTGAAAACGCCTACTATGGCGATTGGTCTGTGTTCACGGTGGATGAGGGCGCATGTCGGCGTCCAAACGATACCTTCCGCAACAAGCCGAGGGACAACCGCATGCATGGCCATCGCAGCCATGAGGATGGTTAGAGATAAGCTGTGGATATTCGATCTAGCGCAATCAAATAGCCTTGACGCCCATGTCAGTGAGATAAGCGTAGATGGGGTCGTAGAACGATGGGTCACGTGTTGGGTCGCTGTGATCCCCGGGCGGCACAACGATCACCATGCCTTGGCGTGCGCGAGTGAGCAAAACCCGGTAAGCGTTTTTCAAATACATCTGGCGATGGGCCGCATGGATCTTTTGCCACTTACTGCCCACAAAAGAGCGGTACTCCCAGTCATGGGCCCCGTATCGCAAGTCTGCATCCCAGACAACACAAGCCCAGTCGAGTTCAAGTCCCTGAACATGAAATTCGGTGGCAACGTCTTCTAGGTAGTATGAAGATCTCACATCATCCTTTTCGTCCAAGAACCAGTGGATGGGGTCCATGGGTGATTTCACGTCGATGGCATGAGGCTTCAGTCGCTGAGCTTGGGATGACACCACCATCCCGAATCGTTCACTCCCTCTGGCTTTTGCACGCAGCCAGCTCTTGGCCTTGTCCAAATCACGGGTTACGACGATGGGGTATCGGGCCTCCACTTGTTGCAAAACAGATCGTGCACTTTCGAGTTGTCGATCCAGCAGGTGCTTCACAAATGCAGAAACATGCTCGGCTCGAAATGAACGCATGGATACCGCAAGGTGAAGATCCTCGTTGTAATGGACGTTCTTTCGGTCTTTTAACAGCGTAAGCGCGGCACCGGCTCCGTATTCGGAGTCCTGAAGGTGTGGCGAGATGTGGACTTCCCATTCTGGGTAG
>CALKUR010000091.1 GCA_937996725.1 uncultured Dechloromonas sp.
CCATTTTGCGCTTGAGGTCCGGGTAGATCATGAACTCTTCGAAGCAGTCGATGAGCATGACCGACATGGGCTTGTCATCGGACGGCCTGAACACGCCCCAGACGGAGCACGCCGTGGGATCGTTGATCGTTTTGTCGGTGTACGCCGGGTCGTAGGACTGGAGGATGTAAATGAACTCCGGGAATTCCTTTTCGGCGGGCCAGAGCTTGAACCAGTCGCGCTTGACAATGCCGTAGTCTTCGGGGTCAATGATTTCGGCGTACAACTCCTGCCGACCGAGACGAGTGCCTTCGTACTCCGAAATGATTTCGTCCCGGAAGGTGGGAGCGAGGTTGCCGAAATTCTCGTGCGTGGTCCCGGTGGTGACCAGCGTGCGGGGGTCGTCCACCAACTTGCGGATCATCGGCACCGGCTTGGGCGTCGTGGTGATGCACACCCGGGGCTTTTGCCCGAGACGCAGACCAAACATCAGGTTGGACCACATCGCATCGATGTTGCGGAATTTTGCAAGCTCGTCCACCCAAGCCAGATCGTGCTGGGGGCCGCGAAGTGTCTCGGGGTCGTTATCCGAATAGATGGTGGCGATCGCCCCGTTGGGCCACTCCAGCCGCCGCTTGGACGGGACGAATATCGGCTTGCACTTGGGATGCGAGATTGCCAGGATGCCGGATTCACCCTCAATCATAACGTCTCGGGCATCGCCAGCGTCTTCCGCGATAAGCGCGATCCGGCCCGCAAGTCCATTTTCCACATGGTAACGAATGAATTCAGCACCACACCGGGTTTTGCCCCAGCCACGCCCGGCAAGAATCATCCAGACGATCTACCAGTCCTGATCAGACGGCACCATCTGGTTGGGTCTAGCCCAAGTCTTCCAATCGTAAAATAGCTCGATCGCTTCAGCGTCGGTAAGCTCCGACATGAACTCGTCCAAATTGGACGGGTCAATTATCGTCTGCTTCTGAGCGCGCTTTCGCTTTGAGCCTTTCGGCAAGTCGGTCACGGAGTCCCTCAATATTCACGTTGGTTTCAACTGAACCGGAGTGGTTCATGTTCACGTCCTGCCTGCGGAATTTCGCATCGTACCCCATGAGGGTGAACTGGAGCAGGGTGTCGGAGAACTTTTTCACAGTCTCGCCGGTTTTGTAGCCTTGGTGCACCAAAGGCTCGTCGTGACCGATCGCTGCACGCCGGTAGGCTTCATTTCGCAGCGTTTCGACCATTTCGGCTTGAATGGAATCTATGACACTATTGAATACTTGGTAGACTTCGCGCCACCGGGTGATAGTGATGGCAGAGACACCGGCCTTACGGTAGGCGGCACTCAACGAATACAGGTGCTCGCCCTTGTCGTTAGGGCCCCGGTAGTCGGAGATGATTTGCAGCATGAGCCAGGCCCGAGTCTCTTCGCGCTTTTTGAGATTGCCTTCAGCGCGGACGGTCGGGTCGGTACAAGCCACAGAGTTTGGAAGGTTGGAGGACGAACTTTCCTCCAGACGGGCACGAGACGCCACGATGTCGGCCAGCAGGTCGTGATAGCGAACCCCTGCCCGTTCCTCGTGGTATGCCACGGTGTCGGCACCCAACTCTTCGAATGTGATGAGTTCATATTTAGCCATGGAGCGAATCCTATCACGGGGGATATCAGGTCGTCAATTTATTCACCCAAAGTTATAACTGAAGCTCTGAGCATAACTCCGAGTTATAAGAAGCTGTTCCCGGCACTGTTCCACTCCGAGGGGGTCTTCTGGAACAATCATAACTGGAACTTATAATGCTGCGCCGCAACAATTCATAGAGCTTATGAAACTTGCTAGCTTGATAACAGTTTGTATATATTTGGGGGTATTCGATGGTACAGGTCATGGAACAGCCAAGTTAGTGATCACTAACTCCAGGCTTCTTTTTTTACGCGGGTACGAGAGAGCCCAAGAGTAACCTGTTCCATTGTATATACCGTTCCGCCGTCTGAGCGTATTTGTGTCGCAAATTTGCGACAGGGCAGGTACCTCGCATGCATATATACAGCGGATACAGAAGTGCTTCTTTTCGACTGGGAGAGGGTGTTCCGTGATATGTTCCATGAGGGGGTGCTGAACCGGATACAATGGAACAGCCCCTGTTGAATGCTTTGCTGCGCCGCACCAAGACCTTCAGCACGGGTTCCCCGGGGAGAGGAACACCGCAAGTTTACCTTGCCTGAAGCAGCGCGTCAATGATGTCCAGATTCGTCGCCTTTTTCATATCCTTGATTACTGCAGCGGACCGGAATTCCTTGGTATTCATCCCTTCCAGCAGGGCCAAGGCCAGTCGGGCCGGGAACGTGAATAGTTCATCTCCGACCTGCACCATTATCCAGGATCGGGTGCCGAAGTCCCGGCGTGTCCAGTGCCAATTCGCTTGCCATGCTGTGTAATGTGGCAATTTCACCTTGGTGGTCGCCGTCTTCGGAAATTCCGGCATCGCCTTGAGTTCGATCCACCCCAGAAGCTGGGTTGAGATCCCGAAATACAGATCCGGGATGCCCTGCGATATTTTGTTCTCGATCCGGTCGGCCCTCCAGCTTGACGCCATCAGGTTGCTCAGCCGGTCCCACAACTTCTGTTCTGGTTTCCTCATACCCACGTCGCTTGCTCCTTGCCACTTTCCTTGCGTTCTCGGGGATGGGTAGCTATATTAGTAGCCGCCCATATCTTGAAGCCTCCGGAGGACCTCTTCTTTGGTCGGACCGGCCTTCATCGGGGATATCTGATGGCCGTCTTCGTCGGCAAAGTACCCGATGTACGCCTTTCGCGTCTCATCGTGGATCATCAGGATTTGAACTTTTTGCATGTCATCGGCCCGGCAGTCTGGGCAAGTGTGCCGTTTGGTGTACGCCAGTGCCCCGACCCAGCCGCAGTCCTTGCACTGATAGTATGTTTTGCCGTCTTGGGTCATAACACCTCCGCTGCTTTGAGCTTGCCAGTCACGCCATCGAAAGTCAGGCGCAGGTTAGTCTGGGTGTTATGCCCATCGGTGGCGTTGGACACATAGACCGAAGGTCGGATGCACGCGATGGTGCTGATGTCGCCGTCATCCACCCAGACGTTCAGCGTCACATCCGGGCGGGGCTTGATCCGGTACTGGTATTCCGGAATAAACATAGGGACCCCATCTTCGTCCTTCATGTCCACCCATCGGTTACAGGCGAACATCTGGATTGGGGCTCCGTCGGCCCATGCTTTGATGATTTCGGCGTGCGGGTGGGGTTGGCGTGCGTTGGTCATGATCATGTCTCCTATGCGTAATTTTACCATCATCAGATGCTGAAAAAGCCCTTGCTGGCGTACCAGCCCAGATAGGTGCCGGTCTTGGAGCGAGCGGCCCAGCCCGACAGGTTGAACACCACCGTCCAGCGTTTGGTGATGGGAAGGAAGGTCACGACATAATCCGTGCCGAGGTTGGTGCCGTTGTACTGGTCGAATTCACGCATCAGGCGATCAGCCACACCTACCGCCGCCTCATAGGTGGCGTAGGTCTTGACGCCCGACTTATTCTCTTGCAGACGCTCTTCGATTTTGTGCACGATGTTCATGGTATCCTCTATGCTCTATCCGGCTCAATCACCGTAAGGCAGATTATACCACCCGTGCCACATGCTGTCAAGTATTTCCGTCATCGTCCATCCGGAGGCTCGGAGGGATTTCAGATTGATAATGATCCCAGATGTAGAATGCGATCCCAGCCAGCAGGGTTAACGCTCCGAGTACGACCAAGCCACCGCTGGCCATCAGGCACAGGGTGGCCAGGCTTACGGCACTCACTTCTTGGCCTTCCGGGAAGCCTTCGGCTTGTCTTCCGGTACTTGAGTATCGACTGCCTCGTCCGGTGCGCTCGGCGGTAC
>CALKUR010000092.1 GCA_937996725.1 uncultured Dechloromonas sp.
GCCCAATCCGCAGGGGGTGTTTGTGCGCCATGGGGTGGACACCGGGTTTCTGGTGTTCAACGAACGGACCTACCCTCTGCTCTGCCGACTTTTTGGCCACCTACAGGTGCCCGTCGTCAAAAGTGATATGTCATTCTCGGTTAAAATTCCCGAAAATGATCTGGAGTGGGCTGGCACAGACTTGGATTCGGTCTTTGCGCAACGGCGAAATCTCTTGCGCCCTTCTTTCTGGGGAATGCTGCGTGACATCCTGCGCTTCAACAAAGGCGCTACCCGTGGCCTCGATAACCCGAAGCTTTCGGATATATCGCTGGGAGCCTATCTGGATAGCCATGGCTATGGTGATGCATTCCGCAATGATTATCTGCTACCTATGGCGGCTGCGATCTGGTCATGCCCAACGGAGCAGATGCTGGCTTATCCGTTCCACACCTTTGTGCGCTTCTGCCATAACCACGGGCTGTTGCAAATTATGGACCGGCCAACCTGGATGACCGTGGCCGGGGGCTCACGAACCTACGTGGCCATGTTGCTCGACGCAATTCGAACCCATGGCGGGCACTTACATCTTGAATCCCCCGTAACAGGCATCGTAAGGGCCTCAGACCATGTCAGCATCGGCACGGCAAATGGCAGCGTATCTTACGACCAGGTCATCATGGCATGCCACAGTGACCAGGCACTGCAGATCCTGGGAACAGAGGCGACCTCTGAAGAACAAGCTTTGCTCGGATCGATCCACTATCAGGCAAACCGTGCCGTATTACATACAGACCAATCGCTGCTACCGGAGAATCACAAAGCCTGGGCCGCCTGGAATTACGCATCACCTGGCAAGGCTATCAAAAGAATCGGGACAAGCCCTGTCAGCGTTTCGTATCTGCTCAATAAGCTTCAACCCCTGCCGACCGAAACCCCGGTGATTGTGACGCTAAATCCATGGCACGAACCTGATCCTGCACGCACCTTCCGCCAGATCCATTACGCCCACCCCGTTTTTGACGGACCCGCCATTGCAGCGCAAGCCACCATTAAAAAAATGTCTGGTTTGAATCGCACGTTTTATGCGGGTGCTTGGCTAGGTTATGGATTTCATGAAGATGGTTTCGCAGCAGGCGTTCGGGCTGCGTCACAACTTGCTCAACTACCGGACTGGATCCTTGGGGCTCAACCCGATCTGAACCAGATCGACTTGAGCGCACAAATACCGGCAGCGGTACATCCATGACAACGTCTGTTGACAGCTGGTTATCCCCGGCCTTGTGCATCGGTGACGTGATGCATGCACGGACTCGGCCTGCTCGCAACGTTTTTCATTACCCCATCTTCTATCTGAGGCTACCGCTCAGCCGACTAACCACTTTGAATATGCGGGGGCTGGCTATCAACAAACCGGGGCTATGCCAGATTCTGAATCGGGATCACGGCCCGCGAGACGGGAGCGACTTGCTGGCGTGGGTGCGTGCGCTTCTGAACCAAAATGGCATGTCGGAGGTAACCGAGGATGGCGAGGTGATCCTGCAGACCATGCCCAGAATATTCGGATATCTCTTCAACCCCGTAAGTTTCTATTTTTGCCATGATCGGAAGGGGCTATTGCGTGCCGTGGTTTGCGAAGTGAGTAATACCTTCGGAGAACGACACAATTATCTGGTGGCTCATCCAGACCACCGGCCAATTGAAACGCATGACTGCCTCCACGCCCAAAAGGTCTTTCATGTGTCGCCCTTCTTTCCACTCAATGGCGGGTATGAATTCCGTTTTGGTGGCAAGCCGGCGTCTCCAATTGCCATGATCAATTACACATCCACCGGCTCGGAGGATGCTCAGGTTGGGCACGGACAGTATGGCTTGCGCACCTGGATCCGGGGCGATGCCTTTGCTCTCAGTGCAAAGTCGCTCCGTGCTGCCTTATTGCGGTTTCCCTTCCTAACCTTCGGTGTCATCATCAGAATTCACTGGCAAGCCCTACGTCTGTGGGTTAGGAAAGTTACATTTTTCTCCAAACCTACGGCCCCGCTTAAGGAGACAACATCATGAATAGTCGTACCGAGGCATTGCGGTCAGACAGCATCGCCCAATCCCTGTGCGCTGGCAGTGTCTCAGAGGCATTTGCCCCGGCCACGCCTGAACGACGAATGACGAAACTCCCAGCGGCCGCCAGAATCGTTCTGGAGATGCTGGACGGCATAACAACCGGACAAATACAGATGACACTGCCGGACGGTGGCCTGCACCACTGTGGCACCAGCAATACAGGCCCTGTGGTCGACATGGTCGTTCATGAGTGGTCTGTTTTTGGAGACATTGTTGGTCGTGGCGATATTGGCGCAGCCGAGGCTTTTATTGATGGCCTTTGGGGAACAGAATCGCTGTCAGAGCTACTGACGCTAATTGCTGGTAATCGAGACGCCATGGAAAAAGCAATCCATGGGCGTCGCTGGCAACTCCTGAGTTCCTGGTTATTACACCGGTTCCGCGCCAACACACGTCGTGGCAGCAAGCGCAACATCATGGCGCATTACGATCTGGGCAACGACTTCTATCAACTCTGGCTGGATGAGACGATGACGTATTCCAGCGCGCTGTTTCAGGAACATGAGCATCCTGATCAGGCTGATTGGGTTGCCCTGCCTGCTGCGCAACGCGCCAAGAACGATCGAATGCTTGATACGCTCAACATCAAGGCCGGCGATCGGGTCCTGGAAGTCGGCTGCGGTTGGGGTGGGTTCGCCGAACAGGCCACCGCTCGTGGCGCACATGTCACTGGCCTGACCCTTTCACCTGCACAACAAGCATTTGCCCAGGCTCGGGCAAAGCAGGGGGGCTGGTCAGCACAATCCGATTTTCTGCTAACGGACTACCGCGATATCCAGGGGCAGTTTGATCATATCGTCTCGGTAGAGATGTTCGAAGCCGTTGGAGAACGCTGGTGGCCAACCTACTTCCGGACTTTGAAGCGGCTCCTCAAACCCGGTGGCCGCGCCCTGATTCAAGTCATCACAATCGATGACGCTCACTTTCGGCAATATCGACGGGGCACAGACTTTATTCAACGCCACGTGTTTCCCGGTGGAATGTTGCCTTCGCCGTCCATCTTTTGCGGCCAGGCGCAACACGCAGGGTTTGCAGTGACGGACGACCTGGCCTTCGGGTTACATTACGCGCGTACGCTTGGCTTATGGCACGAAGCATTCCGCGAGCGCCTGCTGGAAGTCAAGGCACAAGGCTTTGATGATCGTTTCCTGCGCTTATGGCGTTTTTATCTCGCCTACTGCGAGGCGGGTTTCCGAGCTGGCTCGATTGATGTCCACCAATACACGCTACAGTCTTAAAGGAGTGTGTCATGGCACAACTAACATCTTTTTGGCGAAAACCCCTACTTGCCTTATGCACACTAATCGGATTAAGTGGCTGCGGTGGCATTGATGTTTCGCAGTATGCCAATGAGCAGCCAACCCTTGATCTTAAGCGCTACTTTAATGGCACGATCGATGCCTATGGCATGTTTCAAAAGCGGTCTGGTGAAGTCGTCAAACGATTCCATGTCGTCATTGAAGCCCATTGGCAGGGTGACATTGGCACACTGGATGAACGATTTACTTACAGTGACGGTACAACGCAACAGCGCATCTGGACAATTACCAAAACAGGCGCTCAAAGCTATCGAGGCACGGCATCAGATGTGATTGGCGAGGCCATCGGAGAAAGCGCAGGTAACGCTTTACGCTGGCGCTATGTACTCGCGTTACCGGTTGATGACAAGGTCTATCATGTCGACTTCGATGACTGGATGTTCCTAATGGATGACCGCGTCATGCTTAACCGTTCGGCGATGTCCAAGTGGGGGTTCGACCTCGGTGAGGTGACTCTGACTTTTGTGAAACGCTAAGCCTCCTAATCATGGCTTGGCAGCTCAATCAACCTATCCGCCCAGGTGACTGGGCCGGTATGCGTGTCTGGATTATCGGTGCCTCGACGGGTATCGGTGCCGCGCTCGCCCAGCAATTGGCCGGACTTGGTGCTAATCTAGTTCTTTCAGCACGCGGCCGGGATGCATTGGATAAGATCGCCGATCGATGCAGATATCGCCATGAAGATAGCATTCTTATGGTGCTGCCTTTTGATGCATGTGATGAAAAAGAGACCCTGTCAGCTACAACACAGATCCGGGAACGCTTGGGCAGCATTGATCTTGTGATCTATAACGCCGGCACCTATGAAGCAACACGCATCGATTCGTTAACTGCACATGGCGCAGAGCATGCGTTACGGCTGAACCTGATCGCCCCAATTGTAGCAACGCCAATGATTCTGCCATTAATCCTTCAGGCACCTCGCGATGGACGTGCCCGAGGTTTTGCCTTTGTTGCCAGCGTTGCCGGTTATCGTGGGCTGCCTCGCGCCCTGACTTACGGCCCCGGCAAGGCTGGTTTGACTAACTTTGCCGAATCGTTATGGGTCGACCTGCACGGCATAGGGCTTAATACGTGGATCATTAACCCCGGTTTCGTACGCACCCGTCTGACTGCACAAAATACCTTCGATATGCCGGCACTGATCGAACCAGAGGACGCTGCATTGGCGATCATCAAAGGATTTGCCAGAAGTTGCTTCGAGATTCACTTCCCCAAGCGTTTCACGTACTTCATGAAGCTGCTGCAACTATTACCGATTGGGTGGTACTTGCGACTGGTTCAGCGACTCGTGCCCCCACTGTCTCCAGCATCGTTCCCTATTACCTGTAAAGACACCAAGGAATCATCATGACTCGCCTCAGCACAGAAAAAACCCGAGCAGCTGTCGATGTACTCATCCCCTTCTATGAGCAGCTACGCCCAGAGGATGTCGCACGCTTTGATGCGTATTATCGGCACGATGCGCAATTTCGAGATCCGTTTAATCATGTCAGCAACATTGATGGCATCAAGCGGATTTTTGCGCATATGTTCACCCAGGTGAACGACCCGGGGTTTCGTATTACCAAAACGATCATCGGGGAAGGTGACGCCATACTATTCTGGACATTTCATTTTCGATTCAAGGGACTGGGTTGCAAGTCGACCCAATCGCTGGAAGGAGTAACGCATCTGGAACTTGATGATGAAGGTCGAGTCACGCTTCACCGAGACTATTGGGATGCCGCTGAAGAGCTTTATGGCCGGCTACCGGTTATCGGTTCCATCATGCGCGGACTGCAACGGATGATTCGTGCCTAGCCCATCACCCTAGCCTTTTATCGTCAGCGCCTTTCGCCAGTTAATCAATAGCCCAATTGCAACAACTTTGAGCACCAGCGGCAGCAAGACATAGACTGCAACCAATACGTCCGTATGATTCGTGTTACCAGGCACATATCCCAGAACGGCCAGCAACGGCAAAGCGATGCCGGCAGCGAGTGCCAGATTAATCTTAGCGACCAGATTCCAGATCCCGAAGTAAGTACCCGTCGCGCCGTGCTTTTCACCCAGATCAGCGACCATCGATGCGGGGATTGTCAGATCGGTGCCTACAGCCAACCCTGAAACGACGCACACCCCAAGAAACCAGAGCCAATCGCCCGCCCCCAGGAAAGCTGCTCCTGAAAAGCCCGCAATCGCTAAGAGCATGGCGATTATCCAAGTCCAAGGGCGCCCTATCCATTGAGCAATTCGAACCCAGAACGGAACCGATAGCGCTGCAGCGAGAAAATAGGTTCCAAGTAATAATCCAGTCTGGTCTGGAGCATCCAAAACGTCCGACACGTAGAACACGAACAGGGTCGCCGGAAACGCTGAGGCAGTCCCATTGGCGAAGAAGACCAGCAGCAGTTTTCGATAGACCGGGTCAGACCATGTCACTTTGAGTCGGGACACCAGCGATTCCTGAGCTATCTGCTGCTGGCCAGCTGGCATTCGCCACACCACGCCAACGGCAGTGAACAGGAGCCCCACTAGAAACCATGGCAGCACTTGCATACCGATCACCGGATCGCTCGAAATTAGCGTCGGTATCACGGCTGCAATCACCACACCCGCCAAAATGAATGCCTCACGAGCACCCGTAAGACGAAGCCTCTCGACCGAATCGCGACCGAGATCGCCGCCCCAGGCCTGATAAGCAATCATGGCCGCAGAAAATCCTAAGGTACACAGGACTAACGTTGCAAATAACCAGATGGCCGGATGAGCTGATAACGTGAATGACGGACTGAACAGCGCCACGAAACCAATGCCAAAGGGAACTAAGGCCGCATAAAGCAATGGCTTTCTTGGGAAGCGGTCAGCTAACCAGCCAAAGCAAGGGTCGGCTACGGCATCCAATAAGCGGGTCAACAACAGAACGATGCCAATGGTCGACAAGCCCAGCAAACCCGTACGTGCGTAGAGATCCGGAACAAAGAGGTAAATGGGCAATGCACCAAAGGCCAGCGGTAGGCCAAGTACACCGTAGGCAACCACTTGCCGATGCTTCATTAACCGGTACCACCCTGCAGAAGCCGGTTGCGTAATTTTGGTTCAGCGGTTCGCGGGTCAAGCCATATCCCAAAGAAGAGACGCGCAAAGTCGGCATCGTTAATCTGGCCAATTTCCCGATTGTTGTACAAGAATATCGCCGTCCCCGGTCGATAGATACCAATAATCTGGTCACCCGGTTTTACATCGGGAAATATCTTTGCCATGGCTGGGCCCCAAACCGCCAATTGCTGTTCGCTGGCACCCAATTCGCGCATGTGATCAACGCTGGCGTTGGCGATTTTAAAACCGGCAATATCGCGCTTGTAGGTGAGCTGTAAGGCGATCGGTGGCTCGGCCGGATTAGACCCCGCCCAGAGCTGCGCTTCATACACCAAAAAACCGAACCGACGCAATTCGCCGGAGCCATACTTTTGCAGACTGAGATTGCCACCAAAGACACGTGACTCGGCAAAGCTCACGCCTGAGCCCATCAAAACCATCAGGGCAACCAACACGAGTAAGAAAGTGTGGCTAAATTTTACGTAGGCGACTGAAAGCGACAGCTTCCGCCACCTCTCTTTATCTGCCACCTCGCGCTCAAAGAAGATCGAAACGGTCTGCATTCATGACCTTGACCCAAGCGGAGATAAAATCGTCGACAAACTTTTTCTGATTGTCATCTTGCGCATAGACTTCGGCGATGGCGCGCAGTATCGCGTTTGATCCAAACACCAGGTCCACACGCGTTGCCATCCACTTCGTCTTGCCTGAGGCACGATCAACGATGTCGTAGCTGTTGCGCCCGGTGGGTTTCCAGCTGTAGGACATATCCGTCAGGTTCACGAAGAAGTCGTTGCTGAGAACACCTTCTCGCTCCGTCAAAACACCGTGCTTTTTGCCCCCATAATTCGTACCGAGCACGCGCATCCCGCCCACAAGCACCGTCATTTCCTGCGCGGTGAGCCGCAGTAGCTGTGTTCGATCAAGCATCAGCTCTTCTGGTGTCACGATGTAGTCCTGCTTCTGCCAATTACGGTAAGCATCGGCAACAGGTTCGAGCACGGCGAAAGACTCGGTATCGGTCTGTGCTTGCGAGGCATCACCCCGGCCGGGAATGAACGGCACCGTTACATGAAAGCCACCCGCTTTCGCTGCCTTTTCGATCCCCTCGCCACCGCCCAGTACGATGATGTCTGCAATGCTCACACCTGTCTCAGATGCAATCTTTTCATAGACGGCCAGAACCTTGTGAAGCTGGGCCGGTTCATTACCCTCCCAGTCTTTCTGAGGTGCCAGGCGAATACGTGCACCATTAGCCCCACCCCGCTTGTCTGAGCCCCGGAAGGTTCGAGCGCTGTCCCACGCAGTGCTAACCATCTCGCGGATCGAAAGGCCAGCGGCAGCGATCTTGGCCTTGACGGCAGCGACATCGTAATCTTTAGGGCCAGCAGGCACAGGATCCTGCCAAATCAGGTCTTCCTTGGGCACATCTGGACCAACATAGCGCGCCTTCGGGCCCATATCCCGGTGTGTCAGCTTGAACCAGGCACGCGCAAAGACTTCGCTGAAATAGGCCTGATCTTTATGAAACCGCTCGGCAATCTTGCGATATTCCGGATCCACCTTTATGGCCATGTCCGCATCAGTCATCATGGGCATGTGGCGAATCGAGGCGTCCTCAACATCAACGGGTTTGTCGTCTTCCTTGATATCCACCGGTTGGTACTGCCACGCACCTGCTGGACTCTTCACGAGCGTCCACTCATGGTTGAGGAGCATGTCAAAGTAGCCGTTATCCCACTGCGTCGGCTTGGAAGTCCAGGCACCTTCGATGCCGCTGGTGACGGTATCTCGCCCTATGCCAGGCGTTGTATGGTTCATCCAGCCCAGCCCCTGCTCCTCTAGCGGCGCACCTTCGGGTGCAGGCCCCAGGTTCGCGGCATTACCGTTGCCATGCGCCTTACCCACTGTATGACCACCCGCCGTTAGCGCCACCGTTTCTTCATCGTTCATCGCCATGCGGGCAAACGTAACGCGAATGTCGCTTGCTGTCTTTAGCGGATCAGGCTGACCATCGACACCTTCGGGATTCACATAGATCAAGCCCATCATAACGGCAGCCAGAGGATTCTCGAGATCGCGTTCCCCGGAGTAACGGCTGCCCTCACCGCCACTCTTCTGCAACCATTCGCGCTCAGAACCCCAATAGATATCCTTTTCCGGGTGCCAGATATCCTCACGACCAAAGCCGAAACCAAAGGTTTTTAGACCCATGGATTCATAGGCCATGTTTCCGGCAAAAATCATCAGGTCAGCCCAACTGATTTTGTTGCCGTATTTCTTCTTGATCGGCCACAATAGACGACGCGCTTTGTCCAGATTGGCGTTATCAGGCCACGAATTCAGCGGAGCGAAACGCTGGTTTCCTGTACCGGCACCACCACGGCCATCGGCGATTCGATACGTCCCCGCCGAATGCCAGGCCATCCGGATAAATAGGCCGCCATAATGACCCCAGTCAGCCGGCCACCAAGTCTGACTCTCTGTCATCAGCGCCTTGATATCTTTCTTCAGTGCGTCAACGTCAAGTGTCTTGAGCGCGTCGCGGTAACTGAAAGCCGATCCCATGGGGTTCGTTTTCGTATCTTGCTGATGGAGGATGTCGAGGTTCAGCGATTTAGGCCACCAGGCAACATTGGTACTGGCACTGCCGTTCTCAGTAATAGCACCATGCATGACAGGACATTTTCCGGATGACATATCATTTCTCCATGTAAGTAACTGCTCTGGTAACCCAGTCTAGGTTTAAAAGATTACATAAAGCTTAACTGGCCGACGGGGCCGCGCCGTTGTGCAGCAATCTCATTAACCAGCTGGTCGTAAAATTCCGGCTGAAGTGCATGCCCCATGTCTTTGATGATTTCTAGTCGGGCTCCCGGAATGTTCCGGTAGATATCGATACCGCACCGCAATGGGACCAGAGCGTCTGAATCTCCGTGAATCACCAAGGTGCGGATCTGGAGCTTGCGAATCTGCGGTCGAATATCTCCCGCCGCTAGGAGCGCGGCAAACTGTCTTTTGGCCGCCCCCGGATGAAATCCGCAACGCTTGATATCGTCTAAAACCCGGTTACGGATATACGCGGGGCTAAATGGAAAGCGCGGACTGCCAATCGCTTGCGTATATGCGATACGGCGCTTGAGGTATCCCTCCAGATCCCTTTCTGGACGGGGCTTTCGTGCAATCAAATGCTTCATCACCCTCACGCTGGGCATGGGAAGCCTACGGTTGCCCGTGCTCGACATGATGGCTGCGAGACTCAGCGTGCGTGCCGGGTACTGGCATGCGAGTAGCTGGCCGATCATGCCACCCATGGATCGTCCAACGATGTGAGCCGCTTTAATCCCCATGGCATCCAACAGGCCAATAGCATCATCGACCATATCGAGCAGCGTATAGGCTGGCTTCAACGGGTAGCCAGTGACCCTATTGAACAGCAGGCGCATGCTGCTAACCGAGGCAGATCCGTCAAAATGGGACGACAGTCCACAATCACGGTTATCAAAGCGTATGACATAGAACCCATGGTTCGACAGTTGCTCACAAAACTCCGGCGTCCAACGTGTCATTGGGGTGTTCAAGCCTGAGATCAATAGCAACGGCTCGGACATCGGGTCCCCGAAGGTATCAAATTCGAGGCTCACCCCATTCGAACGCGCTTGCATCTGCGTGCGATCGCGCTATTACTTGCGAAAGCTACTTAGTCGATGACTGCAAGTCTTCGATCTGTTTCTTGATGCGCTTGGTGACCAGCTTATAGCCATCTTCAAAGCCATTGCGTTACCCCGCGCCACCGCCAAGCCTGTCGGCCTTAGGCCGATCGCTCTTCAGGTCATCGTGGAGCGACTTCAACAGTTTGATGATCTCATCCATTTCCGTACCCTTCTATACTGGTTGGCCGCTTAGCCTAGCAGGCTTCGATGAAAGATAATAGCGACAAATCTAATGCGACTTATTTGAAACAAATTCTATCAAAACAGCACAACTGAAATATAAGGTTCACAATCACGTGACATCCTCCGCCCCACTAAAAGTATTCGCAAGGAACCCCCGATGATTGAACACAAAATCCACAACCATCTCGGTGTCATTACCATGAACAATGACCCGCGGCCCAATGTGATTAGTGTCGCCTTCATCAACGAGCTCATCGCGATCCTGGCCCACTTCCGGAACAAGCACGTCCGTTGCGTAATCCTTCGCGCAATGCCGGGCGTCACCGTCTGGTCAGCCGGTCACGACATTCAAGAGCTGCCACCGCCGGGACACGACCCGCTCCACTGGTCCGATACCCTGCCGCATCTGGTTCGACTCATTCAGTCTTTTCCGGCGCCGGTCATCGCGATGATTGAGGGCACCGTCTGGGGCGGCGCAGTGGAAATGTCGATGGCCTGCGACATTGTGGCGGCGTCCAAACAGTCCACATTTGCGATTACACCTGCCAAGCTTGGCATCCCTTATAACATCAACGGATTGTCCGCACTCAGCCGATTGATCGCCCCGCACATCCTGAGGGAGATGCTGTTCACGGCGCAACCTTTGTCCGCAGAACGGCTGGCGACCGCCGGGGCAATTAATTACGCCATCGATGCCGATGAATTGGAAACCTTCACTTTCGAGATGGCTGAGCGAATCTGCAACAATTCGCCGCGTGCAATCGCTGCCATGAAAGAAGCGATGCGTGCCTTTATTGGCAGAGACCTGCTGGTCTCTGAGTTTGAACGGCTACAGGAGATACGCCACGCCGTGTACAACAGTGCGGACTATGCCGAAGGGCTCGATGCCTTCCGTACACGGCGCAAACCCGTCTTTAGCGGCAAATAAACATGCTAACCCTTGATTCTCTATAATGTTGGGTTAACAGTTTTTTACTGGTTTAGGATTTTTTATGGAAGCACTCCTACTCTCGACTGGCGTTGTGGCGTTGGCGGAAATTGGCGACAAAACGCAGTTACTCGCTTTTCTCTTGGCCGCGCGCTTCAAAAAGCCCGTTCCCATTATTCTCGGCATTCTCGTCGCGACCGTGATCAATCACGGTTTGGCCGGCGCTGTTGGTGCCTGGATCACGACCAATGTAGATCCCAGCATTCTGCGCTGGATACTCGGTGCCTCGTTCATCGGCATGGCGATCTGGACGCTCATTCCCGACGAAATCGAAGAGGACGAAGCGATGGTGGCCAAACGTTTTGGCGTCTTTGGCGCAACGGCGATTACCTTTTTCTTGGCAGAGATGGGCGATAAAACCCAAATCGCCACGGTCGCCATGGCGGCGCACTACCCGGACCCGATCATGGTGGTCGTGGGCACGACGCTGGGGATGCTGATCGCTGATGTACCGGCGGTTTTTGTGGGCGACAAACTGGCTAAGAAGATTCCTATGCGACTCGTGCATAGCGTTGCCGCGGCAGTCTTCGCGGTACTGGGCATCGCCACACTGGCCGGCTTTGGCTCAGAGCTCTTCTAATCGCGCAACCCAACAACCCCTGAGGATCTCTGCCCCCGGTCACCAATACCGGGGGTAGTGAATCCGGCGGATATAGTTGTTGTAACCGAATGCCAGAAGTACCAAAATCACCGCACCGCTCAGGGTTTGAAGCATCAACAGTCCTGCTGGCGGATGCGAGAGAAAGACGATCACCGGATTTGATACCGCCGGCGGATGTACGGTTCCGGTGAGTAGCATGATGGAAATGGTGCACCAAACTGCCGCAGGCAGGCTCCACCAGAACTCGCCCAGCAGCAGCCAGAAAGCAAGCCCGACGGCGGAGCCGATCAGGTGGCCGACAATGACATTTCTTGGCTGAGCATAGGGTGTTTCGGGCATGCCGAAGAGCACCATGCAGGATGCCCCGAAGGAGCCAACGATCCATGGAATGGCGTTCGCCTTCGTAAACAAATCCAAAGCGGTGATACCAAGAAAGCCACCCAGCCCCGCCAGCAGCGCTACGCGAAGCGATGGGCGCTTCGGCACATTATCCCGGTGAACCCCGGGAAAGAACCGATTGTTTTTTGGTGACGCGCCCATGCTTGGCTCGGCTAAAACCTTCAACCTTACTTCTTGACGGCCTCACACGTACCGAAATTAAAGCTCTTATCGGTCATGTTGTCCTTGAAGGCATAGCCTTGCTTCAGGTGGAAGTTGCTTTGTGCACGGTTGTAATAGAAACGCTTGAGCTGATCATCAGGCTCGGTACCAACGCGTTCAATGCGAACATTCGAACAGACCACTTTTTTAACCTTGGCCGAGTAGGCGCAACGGGTTAGCTTAGGATTCTGGTCATTGTTATCCAGTTTGTAGCTGTACTTGCCTGCAGCAACTTGTTGCTTCGTATATTTGCGGCCATTGTCTGTCTTGTCGGTCACAGTACATTCAAGAATATCGGCACTGGCAGCAAAAGCGATGGTGCAACCGGCCAGCAGTGTGATGAGTTTTTTCATTTCGGTCTCCTTGAGGTGTTTGCCCATTCTAAACTAGGGCACTTGGCCCTAGGAAACCACAAAATCAACAGGTTTGGTGATTTATTCTCAAGCCGTTTACCTAACCGGCTGACGCTCGTACCAAGCCTTGGACTGGTTCACGACGCGTACGACCAGCAACATCACCGGCACTTCAATCAACACACCGACGACCGTTGCCAATGCGGCACCGGACTCAAAGCCGAACAGGCTAATCGCGGCTGCAACGGCCAGTTCAAAAAAGTTCGAGGCCCCAATCAACGCCGATGGGCAGGCCACACTATGTTTCTCGCCCGCCGCACGATTCAGCCAATAGGCCAGTGCCGAGTTAAAGAAAACCTGAATGAGAATGGGGACGGCGATGAGGGCGATGATGAGTGGCTGCTCGATAATGGCTTTACCCTGGAACGCAAACAACAACACCAGCGTCAGCAGTAATGCCGAAATCGACCAGGGACCAATCTTCTCCATCGTGGCATCGAAATGCGCCTGCCCTTTGGCGAGCAGCGATTTGCGCCAAACCTGCGCCAGCACCACGGGAATCACAATGTAGAGAACTACTGAAGTCAGCAAGGTATCCCAGGGGACCGTAATCGCTGAAATGCCCAGCAGGAAAGCCACCAACGGTGCGAAGGCAAACACCATGATGGTGTCGTTAAGCGCCACCTGCGATAACGTGAACAGTGGGTCGCCATTCGTCAGGCGACTCCACACGAACACCATTGCCGTGCAGGGCGCCGCGGCCAGCAGAATCAGGCCGGCGATATAGCTATCGATCTGATCGGCCGGCAGATACTCGGCAAAAATACCGCGAATAAAAAACCAGGCAAGAAAGGCCATCGAGAACGGCTTGACGAACCAGTTCACGAACAAAGTCACGCCGATACCTCGCACGTGCTGCTTCACCTCGTGCAACGCGCCAAAGTCAACTTTGACCAGCATTGGAATAATCATGACCCAAATCAGCAGTCCAACCGGCAGATTGACTTGGGCCACTTCCATACGTCCAACAGCCTGAAAGACGCCAGGCAACATCTGGCCGAGCAGCACGCCGGCAATAATGCAGAGGAAGACCCAGACGGTCAGATAACGCTCAAAAATATTCATCTTAAATCCCCAAGGCTTCGCGAACCGCCGGAATCAGCCGGGCGCGAATATCGTCCCGAACCTGGATAAAACTCTCCAATGACTCGCCGTGCGGATCATGGAAAGGCAAGTGGATACGCGGCACCGGCTTAGGAAAAATCGGACAGGCTTCATGGGCGTTATTGCAAACCGTCACCACGAGATCAATCGGTTCGTCGATGACGGCGTCGATGTCTTTCGGAAACAAGCCGTCCGTCGGCAGACCCGCCAGCTTTAATGCTTCAATCGCACCCTCGGCGACCTTGGGCTGGGGCTTAGTGCCGGCGGAGAGTCCTTTTGCCTTGCCAGCCAGATCGTGGGTGATCAGGGCTTCGGCCATCTGGGAGCGGCAGGAGTTGCCGGTGCAGAGGACAAGCACGTTAAACACTTTTTCAGACATTCCTCACTCCTACGAGTCGTTTAGGTGCCTGCTATTTCCGACGTTTCTCGGTCTTAACGACCTCTTCGGTTTTGGGCAGACAACTTTGCCCCTGACAGCATTTATCCGTCAGGTATGCAAGAAGCTCATCCATCACGCTGTAATCCGTGGCGTAATAGATGAAACGGCTCTCCTGTCTGGACGTGATCAAACCGACCCGGCTCAGATTGGAAAGATGGAACGACGCCGTCGCTGCTGGTAAGCCGAGCTGCTCTGCGATCGCCGAGGCATTCACCCCCTCCGGACCCGCTTCAACCAGCAAGCGGTAAATGGAGAGACGTGACTCGTGACCCAGTGCAGCAAGCAAGTCGGCAGCGTTAAGCGTTTCCATGATTCCAATTTTATCGAAATAAGGTGACAAATGTATTACAGGTTCAACGGTGGCGCAACCGTATTCCGTGAGCCCCATCCGAGTGCATCAACGGTTTGACGCACCAGTCTCGTGCCTTTTTTGGGCGTTACTGGCTCTAGGAGCAATCTTCAGTCCCCATGCCGCGCTGAAATAGGGCATTAGATGTTGGCACAGTTCTTGTATTGATCATCTCGTAATCCACAAGGATTAGTGAGGAAGATCATGTTTGACGAAATGTTGCTCGAAAACGGCGCGGTTCGACCGCACTACCAAGGCTTTGATTCCTGGAAGGCTGCACGCCAATCCGGATTTCTCGAAGGCAAAAAAGCAGAAGCCGATCATCTATTCCGGCAGGTGGGCATCACGTTCTCTGTCTATGGAGATGATGTCGGTACAGAGCGGCTTATTCCATTCGATCTGGTACCACGTATTATCCCAGCCGCGCACTGGGCACGCCTTGAAAAGGGACTGACGCAACGCGTCCAGGCACTTAATTTGTTTTTGAAAGATGTATACGGTCGCGGCGACATATTGCGCGCCGGCATCGTGCCGGCCAATCGAGTTCTTGGTAACGCCCAGTTCCGCAAAGAAATGCTCGACCTCAATGTACCATCCGGTATCTACGCCATGATCGCCGGTATCGATCTCGTCTGCGTCGGTGAGAACGAATGGTATGTGCTCGAAGACAACTTGCGCGTCCCATCCGGTGTGTCATACATGCTAGAGAACCGCAAAATGATGATGCGGTTATTCCCGGATCTGTTCGGTTCGCACCGTATAGCGCCTGTGGCGCACTATCCGGATCTTCTGCTTGAAACACTTCGTCAGGGCGCACCAGATGGGTTAGAAGACCCCATGGTTGTCGTACTGACACCGGGGCTCTATAACTCGGCTTACTTTGAGCACGCTTTCCTGGCGCAGCAGATGGGGGTCGAGCTGGTTGAAGGCAAAGACCTAATGGTTGAGGATGACACGGTCTACATGCACACTACGCACGGTAAAAAGCGGGTGGACGTCATCTATCGTCGGATTGACGACGACTTCCTGGACCCGGAAGTCTTTAACAAGGACTCCATGCTCGGCGTGCCTGGGCTGATGCGCGCTTATCGCGCCGGCCGTGTCACGCTGGCGAACGCGATCGGCACAGGGGTGGCCGATGACAAGTCGATCTACCCTTATGTGCCCGAAATGATTCGTTTCTACCTGGGCCAGGAACCGATTCTGCATAACGTGCCGACGCATATCTGTTCTGAAAGTGACTCGCTGAAATACGTTCTGGACAATCTGGAAAAGCTGGTCGTCAAGGAAGTGCATGGTGCCGGTGGCTACGGCATGCTGATCGGGCCCGCTGCTTCACGTGCTGAGATCGCCGAGTTCCGCGCCAAGCTGATTGCCCACCCGGACGCCTATATCGCCCAGCCAACGTTGTCGCTATCGACTTGTCCAACCATGGTTGAAAGTGGTATTGCACCTCGCCACATCGATTTGCGGCCCTTCGTGCTGAGTTCGCCGAGTGGCGTCCGAATGGTTCCCGGCGGCCTGACACGGGTGGCGCTCAAGGAGGGCTCACTTGTGGTCAACTCGTCACAGGGGGGTGGCACCAAGGACACATGGGTTGCTTCTGACTAAGCAGCCTTTTTCTCAATCTACACTTTCATGTCATTACTCTAAGGAAGTTCCATGCTTTCCCGCACCGCTGATAGCCTGTACTGGATGGCGCGTTATACTGAACGTGCCGAAAACACAGCCCGTCTGATCGACATCGGTCTGCAACAATCGCTGTTGCCTGGTCAGCAGCGCGAGGCTGAAGCCAGTCTGGCAGGGATGCTCGGGCTTGCCGAACTGTTACCGGTGTACCAGGAAAAATTTGGCAACGTTAATCCAGAGTCGGTAATCCGCTTCATGGTCCTGGACGAGGATAACCCATCGTCGATCTGGAACAGCCTGCACAACGCCCGGGAAAACGCCCGTTCTGTTCGGGGCCAGATCACCACGGGGCTCTGGGAAACAACCAACGCGACCTGGCTCGAATTTCTCAAACTTTGCGATGAAGGATTACCGTTGATTGACCCGGGAAAATTCTTCGAATGGGTTCAGCTGCGCTCCCATCTGTCGCGCGGCATCACGATCGGCACCATGATTAAAGACGAAGCATTTCGCTTCATTCGGCTTGGCACGTTTCTCGAACGTGCCGACAGTACAGCACGCATGATCGACCTACGCTTCCATCAGATTGAAACGCAGGATGCCCATGCAGGAATTCTGGATCCGGACGATCCCGATTATGCGGTGCGCGAGTTCTACCACTGGGAGGCCGTATTGCGTTCGCTATCAGCTTTCGAAGCCTATCGCAAAGTCTATCGAGACACGATCACCGGCACCCGCGTGGCAGAACTGCTGATTCTTAATCCGGACATGCCGCGCTCAATCGCGTCCTGCATGAATGAGGTTGTGGCCAATCTACAACTGGTCGGCAATGGCAACTCCGCAGAAACCCGTCGGCGCGCCGGCAAACTGGCATCAACACTGCGTTACATGACGCTCGAGGAGATTGCAGAGGAAGGTCTGCACGGTTGGTTGACACAATTTCTTGCCGACATTGACGATCTGGGCGTTAGAATGCGGCAGGATTTTCTGGTTCTCTGACATTAGCCATACATATGACCTACTGCGTAGCACTCCGGCTCAACGCCGGTCTTGTCTTTCTTTCAGACGCCCGAACAAATGCCGGGATTGATCAGATCAGCACCTTTCGCAAGATGAGCATCGTTGAGCGACCAGGTGACCGGCTCGTTGTCATGATGTCTGCCGGCAATCTGGCTATTACGCAAGCTGTGCGTCAACACCTGGCGGAAACCCTGGAAAACGACAAAGGTATTCTGGCAGCCCACTCGATGTACGAAGTTGCACAGTGTGTCGGCGAAGCTGTTCGCTTCGTCTATCACCGGGATGCTAAGGCCTTGCAGCAGTTTGGAATCGACTTCAATTGCAGCCTGATTGTTGGTGGCCAGATCGGCACCGAGCGCTGTCGTATTTTCGAAGTCTACTCAGCCGGCAACTTTATCGAATGCGCTGAAGAGAAGCCTTATCTACAGATTGGCGAATCAAAATACGGCAAGCCGATTCTGGATCGCGTCATTCGCCCGGAAACATCGCTGGGCGATGCGGCAAAATGCGCCTTAGTGTCCATGGATTCCACCCTACGCTCCAACCTCTCAGTGGGCTTACCGCTTGACATGCTAGTCTACAAAACGGGGGCGCTGGAAGTGACGCATTTCAGCCATATCGATGCGACAAACGCCTACTTTGATCGGATCCACAATACTTGGGGCGAAAAACTCAAGGAAGTATTCAGCGCCCTGCCCAATCCGGTCTGGACCGAGACAAGCGCCGAAGAAGCCCGCCTGGTGTCATTGCGCGTGGGCAACGCCGCCGAAACACGTCCGACCCATTCGATTCAGACCCTGGCCGGACAACAGTAGGGGCAGTTGGCACAGCTTTTGCGTGATGGAGGGTGTCCCAATGACCGCTCCGGAGCTGTGCTGTGTCAATCCACGTTGCCCTCAATCACGTCACCCACTACCGTTATGATCGCCCTATTAGTCTTGGGCCGCAGATCATCCGGCTGAGGCCCTGCCCGCATGCGCGCACACGCATCCTCAGCTACTCGATGCGCGTACTGCCGGGTGAACACTTCATCAACTGGCAGCAAGATCCACAGGCGAACTATCTGGCTCGCATGGTCTTTCCCGAGAAGACCCGAGAATTCAGAATCGAAGTCGATTTCGTGGCCGAAATGGCGGTGCACAACCCTTTCGATTTCTTTCTGGAACCCGAGGCTGAAACTTTTCCGTTCTCATATCCAGCTGAGCAGGCGCATGAGTTGCAACCCTATCGCGCCTGCCTAAGTCCGACACCAAAATTTAGCGCCTACCTATCAACAATTCCACATCAAAAAGTACGTACCATCGATTTTCTCGTTGGGCTCAATCAACGTCTGCAGCAAGACATCAGTTACACCATTCGTCTGCAACCAGGCGTGCAAACACCTGAGCAAACCCTAACCAAACGTTCCGGATCTTGCCGCGATTCCGCTTGGTTACTCGTGCAGTTACTGCGCCATTTGGGATTCGCCGCACGCTTTGTCTCCGGTTATCTCATTCAGTTAGCGCCCGATATCAAATCACTGGATGGTCCATCGGGACCGGAAGCCGATTTCACCGATTTGCATGCCTGGTGCGAGGTCTATCTACCGGGTGCAGGTTGGATCGGTTTTGATCCAACATCAGGGCTGCTCGCCGGCGAAGGTCATATTCCCGTCGCATGCTCGCCGGACCCAGGCTCGGCGGCACCGGTATCGGGTGCAATCGATGAATGCGAGTGCGAATTCGAGCACAGCATGCAAGTCACGCGGATCTGGGAAGCACCGCGCGTCACCAAGCCCTACACGGATGAGTCCTGGTTCGAGATCGACACAATGGGTGGACAGGTCGATGCCGACTTACAGCGCCTGGATGTGCGTCTCACTCAGGGGGGTGAGCCAACCTTTGTTTCGGTCGACGACCGTGATGGTGCCGAGTGGAACACTGACGCGATGGGACCAACCAAACGTATTCTGGGCGCATCGTTACTCGATAAACTGCGTCACGAATACGCACCCAACGGTTTACGCCATTATGGCCAGGGGAAATGGTATCCCGGCGAACAATTGCCACGCTGGTCACTCAATATTTACTGGCGTAAGGACGGTGAACCGCTCTGGCTTAATCCCAATCTAGTGGCTGACGAGTCCATCGATTATGGGGTAACCGCCGAGGATGCCGGTGCCTTTCTCAAGGAGGTTGCTGAGCGACTGGGCGTACATCCGAAATGGGTCTTTCCCGCATTCGAAGATGTCTGGTACTACCTATGGCGCGAGCGTCGGCTTCCGGAAAACGTCGATCCTTTCGATTCTCGCCTCGATGACGAGTTGGAGCGAGATCGACTACGCAAAATCTACATGCAGGGCCTAGATCAGGTCATTGGCCATGTGCTACCGATTGCCCGGAGTTACGATGCCGAGCGCTGGCAGAGTGGGCCCTGGTTCCTACGCGATGAACGCTGCTACCTGATTCCAGGGGATTCTGCGTTTGGTTACCGATTACCGCTGGATTCGCAGCCCTGGTGTAGCCGCGGCGACTTCCCCTACATCAATGAACCCGACCCGACCGTCACGCAGCCTCAGTTGCCTACGCACGCACAGTTGCGGGTTAGGGTGGGCGACACCCCACAGTCTAGGGCTGAGAAAGCCTATGGCAGCGGGCGATACCCTATCAGCAGCGATCCTTTGACGGCGCTGAAAAAGCCGCAGAACTTCGAATCGGCTGGCTGGATCACGCGCACAGCGATGTGCGCCGAACCACGTAATGGCAAACTTTACGTTTTCATGCCGCCCACGGTATGCCTCGAAGACTACCTGGAAATTCTGGCGGCGGTGGAAGCCACGGCTGAGTCCATGGGACTGCCGATCATTATCGAGGGCTATGAACCCCCACGCGACATGCGCTTGACCGTGCTGCGCGTGACGCCGGACCCGGGCGTTATTGAAGTCAATGTACAGCCGGCCAGCAGTTGGGACGAGCTGACGCGGCACACCAAATTCCTCTACGAAGCAGCGCATCAAACCCGATTATCGACGGAGAAGTTCATGCTCGATGGTCGTCATACCGGCACCGGTGGCGGCAATCACTTCGTCCTCGGCGGGGCAACGCCGAATGATTCGCCTTTCCTGCGTCGGCCAGATGTGCTGGCCAGCATGGTCGCTTATTGGCATAACCACCCGGCATTGTCCTATCTGTTTTCCGGGCTATTCATCGGACCGACCAGCCAAGCGCCGCGCGTCGACGAAGCGCGGCATGAATCTGTACGTGAACTCGAAGTCGCATTCGAAGAACTGCGCCGGCAAAATTCCCTATTCAACAACGTTCCACCGTGGATGATCGACCGCGTACTGCGCAACCTGCTGGTCGACGTGACTGGTAACACGCATCGCGCCGAATTCTGTATCGACAAGCTATATTCGCCGGATAGTTCGACCGGCCGGCTGGGTCTACTCGAAATGCGTGCCTTCGAAATGCCCCCGCATGCCCACATGAGTCTGGCGCAGCAATTGCTGATGCGCGCACTCATCGCCCGTTTCTGGAAAACACCGTATCAGCCGTCAAGTCTGATTCGCTGGGGCACCCAATTGCATGATCGATTCATGCTGCCACACTTTGTCTGGGATGATCTGTGCGACGTGATCGAAGAGCTCAATCTAGCTGGCTATGCCTTCAAGACCGAATGGTTTGCGCCGCACTTCGAATTCCGTTTCCCACATATCGGCGAGATGGACGTTCACAACGTCCGCATGGATCTGCGCATGGCACTGGAGCCATGGCATGTCATGGGTGAGGAAGGCGCGCCGGGTGGCACGGTCCGTTACGTCGACTCCTCTCTGGAACGCATCCAGGTCAAGGTCAATGGCTTCGTCGAAGGGCGACATGTCGTTACCTGCAACGGCGAAGTCTTACCATTGCATCCGACAGGCACACAAGGGGAATACGTCGCTGGCGTACGCTACCGCGCCTGGCAACCGCCGAATTGCCTGCACCCCACCATTGGCGTGCATGCCCCGCTGACCTTCGATCTCGTTGACACTTGGATGCACCGTTCGCTGGGCGGTTGCCAGTATCACGTAGCGCATCCGGGCGGGCGGAATTACGACACTTTCCCGGTCAATGCCTATGAGGCCGAGGCCCGCCGTCTGGCGCGCTTCTTCCGCATCGGTCATACTCCGGGGGAAGTTTGCGTCGATAGACGTCATCTCAACCCAGACTTCCCGTTAACGCTGGATTTGCGTTTGACCTGATCACCTGAACCGGCTTCGTTATATGTCTGTTGTCGAACCTCCGCATCGAACAACGGCGTCGTTGCTCAACGGATACAACCGACGTACAACGGCCGAACGTTTCGACGAGCTCTGCACCAGCGACGGCGCTTTGCGCGGCCACTGGCAGCCTGTGCTCGATCTACTCGGAAGTGTACGCGCTGCCGACATTGAATCACGGCTGGCGAGCGCCCAACAACACATTCGGGACGAAGGGATAACCTACACGATCTACGCGGACGCCCAGGAGCGGGATCGCCCCTGGGCGCTGGATGAATTGCCGCTGGTGCTGCCTGAAGATGAATGGGCCACGCTCTCGTATGGCCTAGCCCAACGTGCACGTCTGCTCAATCTCATCCTGGCAGATGTCTACGGACCCCAGGTGCTGTTGCATGAGGGCATCATTCCG
>CALKUR010000093.1 GCA_937996725.1 uncultured Dechloromonas sp.
GTGATTAGACCAAAGAGGTGTATCCGAAGCTGCGCGCTGCCGGTTGGAACGGTCACTGGATCGACGCCGCCTCGGCGTTGCGTATGGCCGATGACGCAGTCATCGTGCTCGATCCGGTCAACCGTGATGTGATTGATAGCGCCCTGGCCAAGGGTGGCAAGAACTGGATCGGTGGTAACTGTACCGTGTCGCTGATGCTGATGGGCCTGGGTGGTCTGTTCGAGCACAAGCTAATCGACTGGGTATCGTCGATGACCTATCAGGCAGCTTCGGGTGCCGGCGCGCAAAACATGCGCGAACTGATTGCCCAGATGGGCACGATTCACGCGTCGGTCGCCGATCTGCTGGCTGACCCTAAGTCGGCCATTCTGGAAATCGACCGCAAGGTGGCCGAAACTATCCGCTCGGATGCGTTCCCGAAAAAGAACTTCCGCAACACTCCGCTGGCTGGTTCGCTGATTCCGTGGATCGACGTGCCTGTCGAGCATGGTCAATCGAAGGAAGAGTGGAAGGGCGGCGCCGAGTGCAACAAAATTCTCGGCAACCCACCGTTCCGTTCGGCCGGTTCGATCCCCATCGACGGTCTGTGCGTGCGTATCGGCGCCATGCGTTGTCACTCGCAGGCGCTGACCATCAAGCTGAAGAAGGATGTGCCGCTGGATGAAGTGAACGACATCCTGGCCAAGGCTAACGATTGGGTGAAAGTGGTGCCGAATGATCGCGAGATCAGCGAGCGCGAACTGACCCCGGCTGCCGTGACCGGTACGCTGACCGTACCGGTGGGCCGTCTGCATAAGATGGCCATGGGTCCGGATTATCTTGCTGCCTTCACATGCGGTGACCAGTTGCTGTGGGGGGCGGCGGAGCCGTTGCGTCGTATGCTGAGAATCTTGGTTACTGGCTAAACCATTCTTTTGTGGTGATGCATACGCCTCGCTTCTGCGGGGCGTTGTCTTTTGTTAATTTCTGATATTTATGAATATGCCTGATTGGCTCTGGGTGGTCATTTGTCTGACGTTGCTGCTGCTCGGGTTGCAGCTGGGGGTTTCGCTCGGCCGTACCGGTGAGAGCGCCCGCCACGGCAAAGACCACAAAACCGACCACGATGACCGGCCGCGCGCTGGCGCACAGCCCAAGGTTGATTGGGGATCGATTAATCTCGATCTGTCGGCACCCACGCAAGACAAATCACGCGATCAATAGATCAATGCGCCGGATGACGACTCTCCACGCTTCACTCTCGCCGGCGATGAAACTGATCGCGGTCATAGCG
This sequence comes from uncultured Dechloromonas sp., assembly GCA_937996725.1. GTDB lineage: Bacteria > Pseudomonadota > Gammaproteobacteria > Burkholderiales > Rhodocyclaceae > Fluviibacter. The sequence goes on from CALKUR010000093.1 coordinate 1,274, forward strand.
ATGGCGGTGGTGCTACAGTCGACGCCGGGTCTGGTGCTGGCAGTCCTTTTGAGTTTCTGGATGTTGCTGACGCATCGCGCCCGTTTCCTCAAGCTATTGCGGCGGGTACGTTTGCTGATTCTGGTCCTTTTTGCGGTGACGTTGTTCATGACGCCTGGGACGGCACTGTTTCCC
>CALKUR010000094.1 GCA_937996725.1 uncultured Dechloromonas sp.
TTCTGCGTTCGACCATTTGCGTAAGAAGGCATCGAGTGAGGCGTATTCCTTTCGGACCGCCTTGCGGGTGTAATCCTTCAGCGATTCCGTAATGAGTTTGCCATCGGGGCCATAGTATTGAACCCGCTCGGCCACCACGTAGACCGGTACGCCTTTGTCCAGCACGTATTTGATGCGCTTTTCACCCGGTTCATCTGGGGGCAGAGGTGGATAAGGGGTGCCGGTGTCGTCACCGGGCTGATCATCGCCAGACCCTTCGGGTGCATCTGGCGGCACAGGCGGTTCGCCCGGGCCCGGCTGGTAAATCTGAACCGGTTCGCCATCAAAGTCTTTGTCGGCGAACAGTTCGGTCGCCTTTTTGAAGTCCATGATGGTGAACCAGTATTTGTCGTAGTCCTCGTTAATACGGGTGCCGCGACCAATGATCTGCTTGAACTCGGTCATGGACTGAATGCGCTGATCGAGCACGACCAGTTTGCAGGTTTGAGCATCCACGCCGGTGGTCATCAGCTTGCTGGTGGTTGCAATCACCGGGTAGCGGCTTTCCGGGTCGATGAAGTTATCTAGCTCGGCTTTGCCTTCTTGCTCATCTCCGGTGATGCGCATGATGTACTTGCGGTTCTCTTTAACCAGGTCGGGGTTGAGATTCACGAGGGCTTGGCGCATCCGTTCGGCGTGATCGATGTCTTCGCAAAAGACAATGGTCTTGGCGTAGGGGTCGGTGGCGCGTAGGTATTCGGTGATCTTTTGCGCAACCAGGTCGGTGCGTGCTTCAAGCACGAGGTTGCGGTCGAAGTCTTTCTGGTTGTAGATCCGGTCTTCAATCAGATTGCCGTGCTTATCGACTTGGCCTTTGGTGGGGCGCCAGCCTTCTAGGTCTTTGTCGATATCGATACGAACCACTTTGTACGGCGCAAGGAAGCCGTCTTCGATGCCTTGCTTCAGCGAGTAGGTATAAACCGGCGGCCCAAAGTAATGGATGTTGGAGACATCCTTGGTTTCTTTGGGTGTTGCGGTCATGCCGATCTGGGTGGCGCTGGAGAAGTAATCCAGAATCTCGCGCCAGGCCGAATCTTCGGCGGCGCTGCCCCGGTGGCACTCATCCACGACGATGAGGTCGAAGAAGTCGGGGGAGAACTGCTTGTAGATGTTCTTCTCTTCTTCGTTGCCGGTAACGGCCTGATAGAGCGAGAGGTAAATCTCGTAGGCTTTGTTGGCCTGACGCTTCTCGATCTTGGTCATGGCCGGACCAAAGGGTTTGAAGTCGTTAGTGCGCGTTTGATCAACCAGAATGTTGCGATCGGCCAGGAAAAGAATGCGTTTCTTGATCTTGGATTTCCAGAGCCGGTAGATGATCTGGAAGGCGGTATAGGTTTTACCGGTACCGGTAGCCATAACTAACAGAATGCGCTGCTGGCCTCTGGCAACAGCCTCGACGGCGCGGTTGATGGCGTTGGCTTGGTAATAGCGGGGCGTGCGGCCCGAGCCATCGTCGTAATACGGTGTTTCGACGGTGGTGATGGCATCGCCGCTGAGGCCTTTCCAGGTGCAGTAACGCGCCCAGAGGTCGGCGGGTGAGGGGAAGTCGGTCAGCTCAAGGGTTGTTTCAACTTTAGACGATGTGCCCGTGCGGTCATGCAGTAAGAACGCTTTGCCATTGCTGGAGAACACAAAGGGTATGTCGAGCGTCTCGGCGTAATTGAGCGCCTGTTGCATGCCATCGCCAACACTATGTGACTGATCTTTGGCTTCGATTAGGGCAATGGGTAGGTTTGGGCGGGCGTAAAGAATGTAATCGGCCCGCTTGGCTTTGCCGCGGCTATGCAGTTTGCCGCGCACGACGATGCGGCCTTTGGTAAAGCTGACTTCTTCACGAATCTGGGTTTGCAGATCCCAGCCAGCCGCAACAACGGCCGGCGTAATAAATTTGGTGCAAACGTCGCGTTCTGAAAGCTTCACCGGGGCAACCTGTGTGGGTTAGATACCCATAAATGATAAATCAATTCAATTGACCGCATTCACGCGGATAAGGCTATTTTCTGCAGACGGGGCAGCGGGCGTCCTGAGTAACGTTGGAACTCGTCCAGCGCCCCGTTAGGGCGTCGTAACGCTGTAGCAATCCGGTAGCCGGTTGGCCGAAGCCGGTGATGAACTTGATGGCTTCCACCGCCTGCATGCAGCCGATGATGCCGGTGACCGGTGCGAGGATACCGGTGGTGGCGCAGCGCAGCTCTTCGTCGTGGCTTTCTTCCGGATACAGGCAGGCATAGCAGGGCGCATCGCTCTGACGTGGATCCATCACGAATAATTGTCCGGTGAGTTTGATGGCGGCACCGGAAACGAGCGGCTTATGGTGGGTGATGCAGGCACGATTGAGTGCGTAGCGTGTAGCGAAGTTGTCGCTGCAGTCGAGTACGACATTGGCACTGGCCACGGCATCAAGTAATGCCTGGCCTTCGAGTCGGGGCAGTGCGCGAACGATGCACTCGGGGTTGGTGATGGCGAGCGCCTGTTGCGCGCTGTACGTTTTGGCTTCGCCGATGCGGGCCTCGGTGTGCAGGATCTGTCGTTGCAGATTACTCAGTTCCACAGTATCGCCGTCGGCGATGCTGAGTGTGCCGACGCCGGCACTGGCGAGGTAGAGCGCTGCTGGTGAACCGAGGCCGCCGGCACCGATGATGAGCACATGCCCGTCGAGGAGCTTTTCTTGCCCCTCGACGCCGATCTCGTCGACCAGAATGTGCCGGCTGTAGCGCAGCAGCTGCTGGTCATTCATGACGGATTATTTTCCCGCGGGCGTTTCCGCAGTAGGTGCGGCAGCGTCGCTGGCTTTTGTGTCCTTAGCGTCTTTTGTAGCCTCTTTGGCAGCGACGGGTGGCTTGCCGCCGAGGCGCTTGATGGCTTCGACAAATTGGCGATCCTTGGCCGTGGTGTAGTCGGCAATGGCTAGACCGGCAAATTCATCGTCCTTGTCTTTGCCGTTGGCCTTGCCATTGGGCTTATCGGATTTCTTCTCCGCGTCCTTATCCTGACCATTGGCCAGGTGACCGTCCAGATCGGCTTCGCGCAGCAGGTTGTTTTTCTTGGCACCCGGCACCTCTTCGATTTCGACGTCCGGATCAATACCCTTAGCCTGGATCGAGCGGCCGTTCGGCGTGTAATAACGAGCGGTCGTCAGTTTGATGGCGGTGTTGCCGGGTAGTGGCAGCACGGTTTGTACCGAGCCCTTGCCAAAGGTGCGGGTGCCGATAATGGTGGCGCGCTTGTAATCCTGCAGAGCGCCCGCCACGATTTCGGAGGCCGATGCCGAACCGCCATTGACCAGTACGATCATCGGCACGGTCTTCGCGCCGGCGGGGATGTTGCGTAGTTCGTCATCGCGCCCACGTTGATAATCCTCGGCCTTGGCATAGAACTTCTGCTTGGCATCCGGTGCACGACCATCGGTAGAAACCACCAGTTTGTCGGCAGGTAGGAAAGCGGCAGCAACGCCCACGGCCCCGTTGAGCAGGCCGCCCGGATCGTTGCGCAGATCTAGAATTAAGCCTTTGAGCGGACCGGGCTTGTATAGCTGCGTTAGCGCGTTAGCCAGCATCTCGGTGGTGTTTTCCTGGAACTGGGTGATGCGGATATAGCCGTAGCCCGGTTCGATCATTTTGAATTTGACCGACTGTACTTTGATGATTTCGCGGGTCAGCGTCACGACCAGCGGCTTGTTCATGCCTTTGCGAGCGATCGTCAGCGTCACTTGGGTCTTCGGTTTGCCGCGCAGCTTTTTCACGGCGTCATTGAGCGTCAGGCCTTTCACCGAGGTGTCGTCGATCTTGACGATCAAGTCGCCAGTCTTCAGACCGGCACGTGCGGCCGGGGTGTCTTCGATCGGTGCAATGACTTTGACGAAGCCATCTTCCATGCCCACTTCGATGCCCAGACCACCGAACTCACCTTGGGTGCCGACCTGCAGTTCTTTGAACGCTTCGGCATCGAGGTAGGTCGAATGCGGATCCAAGTTGGTGACCATGCCGGAGATGGCATTACTGATCATCTTTTTGTCTTCAACCGGTTCGACATAGCCCTGCTTGATGGCGTTAAACACTTCGGCGAAGGTGCGTAGATCCTGAATCGGCAGACCGGTAGTCGTCTGGCCGGCCGGTGCTGGTTTCTCGGCAAAGGCCGGAATTTGCAACGCGATCAGAATCCCGACGACGACACCCACCAGACCGATCCCGGTCGAGCGCATCCAACCGGGTTGGGCCGGTTGGGAGTCTGGCGACGGGGTTTGCGGTTTACGGGGCGTCTGTTCCATGCGGGATCCTGTGAGTGGCAATGTGCCGATTACTTCTGTTTGGCTTGTTGGGCAACGGCGGCGGCGGCTTTGGCGGCGGCTTCCTGGTCGCCCAGGTAGTAGCTGCGGATCGGCTTCAGCGTTTCATCATCCAGTTCGTAGACCAGCGGAATGCCGGTCGGGATGTTCAGTTCAACAATGTCGGCATCTGAAATGTTGTCCAGGTATTTCACCAGGGCACGAATCGAGTTGCCGTGAGCGGCGACGATGACGCTCTTGCCGGCTTTAACCGCCGGGGCGATGGTGCCTTCCCAGAACGGGACGAAACGGGCGACCGTATCTTGCAGGCATTCGGTCATCGGCAATTCTTTCTCGGCCAGACCTGAGAACTTTTCGGCATAGCGGGCATCAAAGCGCGGGTGACGGGGATCGTCGAACTCGAGCGCCGGCGGCGGGGTGTCGTAGCTACGACGCCAGACCAAGACCTGGTCATCACCATACTTGGCGGCGGTCTCGGCCTTATTCAAGCCCTGCAGGGCACCATAGTGGCGCTCGTTCAGACGCCAATTGCGCTGAATCGGAATCCACAGACGATCCATTTCTTCCAGCGCCAGCCACAGCGTACGCATTGCGCGCTTCAAGACCGACGAGTAAGCCTGGTCGAATTCAAAGCCGGCCTCTTTCATCAGGCGGCCGGCCTGCTTGGCTTCTTCAATGCCTTTTTCGGTCAGATCGACATCGGTCCAGCCCGTGAAACGGTTTTCTTTGTTCCAGGAAGATTCGCCGTGGCGCAGCAGCACAATTTTTTTCATGGTTTTGAGTCCGTGATTCGATTAATCCGCGATTTCAGCTATAAATGCTTCAGCCCGCTATTCTATAATGCCGGAGGCGTGGACTCTAGCCGCGCCCGACCGAGTTAATGCTTTTTTTGGGAAAAACATGGATTTCTTTCTGCAGCCTTTGAATCTGGGACTTTTGGTGATCATGCTGATATCCGGCGCGTTGCTGGTACGCCAAGTGGCCCAGCCCGGCGGTAAGGCCGTTTCGCCGCAGACCGCCATTGCCATCAAGGATCGCGAAAACGGTGTTTTTGTCGATATCCGCGAAGAACACGAAGTGGCTGTCGGCCATATCCAGGGCAGCATCATGATGCCGTTGAATACCTTGGAAGCGAACCTGGGCAAGCTGGAAAAATACCGCAAGAAACCCGTGGTGGTGGTTTGTGCCGCCGGCCGTCGGTCGGCCGCCGGCTTCCGCATTCTGAACAAAGCGGGGTTTGAAGACGTTTGCCAACTCGAAGGCGGTATTCAGGGTTGGGAAAAAGCTGGTCTGCCGCTCAAGCGCGGCACCACCAAGGACTAAGGAATCCCTATGCCTAAAGTGTTGATGTACTCCACGGCGGTTTGCCCTTACTGCGTGCGCGCCGAGCAGTTGCTCAACAGTAAAGGGGTGACCGAGATCGAGAAGATCCGGGTCGACCTCGAACCTGAGCTGCGTGAAGCCATGATGGCGCGTACCGGGCGGCGCACCGTGCCGCAGATTTATATCGGTGACACCCATGTCGGTGGCTATGATGATCTGGCCGCACTGGATCGTGCGGGTGGTCTAGATCCTTTGCTCAAGTAACCTCAAACTCCCCTTAATTTTTAATTGATGTCCCTCAGTAAACAAGGATCGTGTCATGGCCGAGAATGAACAGAACAATGAAGTGCAGGCGAACGAACAGCAGGCACCTGGACAGCCGATGTTTGCTATCGAGAAGCTTTACGTAAAAGATATGTCGTTGGAAGTGCCGGGTGGTGCAGAAGTGTTTCTGCAGCCACAGGCACCGGAAGTTAGCATCCAGTTCAAGACGGCGTTTGGCCAGCTGGGTGAGGATGTTTTTGAGGGCGTGTTGCAGGTCACGGTGGCCGCTAAGGGTGCCGACAAAATCTATTTCCTGGTCGAAGTCCAGCAGGCCGGCATCTTCCGTGTCGCTGGCATTCCGGAAGAAGCACTGCAAGGCTTCCTGGCGTCCGCCGTGCCGAACATTCTGTTCCCCTATGCACGTGAAGCGGTTTCAGATGCCACGGTGCGTGCCGGTTTCCCGCCGGTGGTGTTGCAACCGGTGAATTTCGATGCCATGGCACAAGCACCGGAAGGTGACGCCGCCGAAGCACCCGCGACCATTCAGTAACGCTTAACGCAAGGCGACAACCCATGAACCACGCTGCCCGTTTGAATATCGGTGTGCTGGCCGCCGGTGCCTGGGGGACAGCGCTCGCTGCCAATTGGGCACAGCGTCATAACGTATGTATCTGGGCGCGTGAGCCTGAGGTCGTTGCGAGCATTAATCGCGATCACATCAACCACCAGTTTCTGCCAAAAATTGCCTTGCCGATCGAGCTTAAGGCAACGGGCGATATGGTCGATCTATGCTCGTCGGATGTCCTGATCTTGGCGACGCCGGTGGCCGCGTTGCGGGTAACCTTGCAGGCGCTCAAGTCGTTGTACGGCACGCGGCCCGTGCCGCCGTTGGTCTGGGTTTGCAAGGGCTTCGAACCGAAGACCGGTTTGCTGCCGCATCAGGTGGTGCGTGAAGAGCTTGGCGATGTGGCTGCGGCTGCCTTGTCGGGTCCGAGTTTCGCGCAGGAGGTCGCACGGCATATGCCGACGGCAGTAACGCTTGGCTCCGGTGATTTAGCGTTGGCCGAAAAACTGGCCGATTGGCTGCACACGCCAAATCTGCGCTTGTACGCGTCGGGCGATGTGGTGGGTGTTGAAGTGGGTGGTGCCGTCAAAAACGTACTGGCCATTGCCACCGGTATTTGTGATGGTTTGTCTTTGGGTCATAACGCGCGCGCTGCCTTGATGACTCGCGGTATTGCTGAAATCGGTCGGCTTTGCGAGCGCCTCGGTGGCCATCGCGAAACGCTGATGGGGCTCTCTGGTCTCGGGGATCTGATTCTGACCTGTACGGGCGATTTATCGCGTAATCGTCAAGTAGGGTTAGCGCTGGGGCAGGGCAAGTCATTGGAAGAAACCCTCGCAGCACTGGGTCACGTTGCGGAAGGTGTTGGCACGGCACGCGAGGTCGCACGTCTTTCGAATGAACTACAGGTCGACATGCCAATTGCCCGGGCGGTTGCGGCAGTGATGGCCGGTGAACTAAAAGCGCAAGATGCGGTGGCGCAGCTCATGAGTCGGGCGCAGCGCGCCGAGTAATTCTTAAACAGCGTCGATGAATCCGTTCTGACGCCAGATTTCAAAGGCGACGATCGACGCCGAGTTGGCCAGATTGAGGCTGCGGATACCGGGGCGCATCGGAATACGTAAGCGCCGATCCGGCGCAAAGCTTTCCAGAATCTCCAGTGGCAAGCCTTTGGTTTCGCAGCCCATTACAATGACGTCGTCCGGACGAAATTGCACCTCATGGTACGGGCGACTGGCTTTGGTCGTCATAGCAAACAGACGTCGTTCATTGGTGGCATCGGTGCCATTGCATCCAAGCACCTGCAGACACGCTGCCCAATCCTCATGCACGTGCAAAAAAGCCTGATCGTGATAATCCAGCCCGGCGCGGCGTAGTGAGCGGTCATCGACATCGAAGCCCAGCGGTTTCACAAGATGTAGTTCGAAACCTGTTGCGGCGGAAACACGAATCAGGTTGCCGGTATTCGGGGGGATTTCTGGATGGACCAGAACTATGGCTGGGCGGCGGGTGCGAGAAGTCATTATGCGTTTCGTGAACCAGGTTCGAGTGTGCGGGCAACCACGGCCACGTCGACGCGGCCGGCACCAGCGTGCCGCAGCACATCGGCGCACGCTGACAGACTAGCGCCCGTGGTGAGGACATCATCGACCAACAAGATCCGCTTGTCAGTGAGTGGTTGCGTAGAGGCGAAGGCGCCCACCAGATTACGCCAGCGCGCATCGCGGTGCAGGCCGGCTTGCGGCGGGGTATCCTGCACGCGAATTAGTGCATCATAGGCGCACGGGATATCGAGGTGTTTCGCCAAATGGCGGGCGATTTCTGCGGCCTGGTTAAAGCCCCGGGTACGCAGGCGATTCGGATGCAAAGGCATGGGCACGATCAGATCCGGCCGAGGCTGGCCGGTCGTCGATAGATCCAGTTCTATGGTCCGGGCCAAATGCTCGGCAAAGAAGCCGCCGAGATAGAGGTGGTGGCCGTATTTGAAATCCCGGATCAGGCTATCAATCGGAAAATCGTAGGCCCAGGCGGCATATGCCGCACCAAAGTTCGGACGATGCCGGGCGCAATCCGGGCAGGCGCTTTGGGCCGGGCTCAGCGGTAGGGCGCACTGCGGGCATCGGGTTTCAGACAGCACCGGTAGATCCTGAGCGCAGGCCGTACAGATAGGTGCGGTATAGCTCGGCAGCTGGCAGAGCGCACAGGACTGGGCTAGCAGGATGTCCGCCGCCGGGCGCGCGACCGCCTGCCGCCACCAGGCAGCGAGGCGTTGGGTCAGGCCAGATGGATTCAGCGGTGCGGTCATGGGCGTTCTAGGAGGGCTTCGGGCATAATTATGGCTTATTTAAGTCTTGAGCCTCCATCTGAGAGGGCCCCTATGCAAACAGAGAACATCCCCCTGACGTTTGTGCCGCCGCGACAAAAAAATCATTCAGCGTCGGTCAATGGCACCGGCCGCTGGTCGACCGAAGCCGTGCTCGAGTTGATCGAGATGCCGTTCATGTCGTTGCTGGCAAAAGCGCATGCGGTGCACGCCGAGCATTTTGATGAGAACGGCGTACAGCGCTCGACGTTGTTGTCGATTAAAACGGGGGGCTGTTCCGAAGACTGTGGCTATTGTTCGCAGTCGGCGCGTTATGACACCGAAGTCGGCCGCGAAGCCTTGATGTCGAAAGAGGATGTCATCACAGCCGCCAAGGCGGCCAAAGATGCTGGTTCTTCGCGTTTCTGTATGGGTGCCGCCTGGCGCGGCCCGAAAGATAAAGATCTTGATCAGGTCGTCGACATGGTGCAGTCGGTGAAGGCGCTGGGGCTGGAAACCTGCGTCACGCTCGGCATGCTGAAACCGGGTCAGGCCGAGAAGCTGGCGACCGCCGGTCTGGATTACTACAACCATAACCTCGATACCGATTCGGCGTACTACAGCGAAGTCATTAGTACGCACACCCATGATGATCGTCTGGACACGCTGGATCGTGTGCGCCAGGCGGGTATTCATGTCTGCTCGGGCGGCATTGTCGGCATGGGCGAGAACCGCAAGAACCGCGCGGCCTTGATTGCACAGCTGGCCAATCTGGATCCGGTGCCGGATTCGGTGCCCATCAATAACCTGGTGCCGATTCCTGGTACGCCCATGGCTGGGGTGGACCCGGTCGATGGCATCGAATTTGTGCGCATGATTGCCGCCGCACGCATCACGATGCCCACCTCGTGGGTGCGTTTGTCGGCGGGCCGTCAGGAAATGTCGGATGAGCTACAGGCACTGTGTTTCTTCGCGGGTGCTAATTCGATTTTCTACGGCGAGCAGTTGCTGACCACCGGTAACCCGGATACCTCGCGTGACCAGAAGCTGTTTGCGACCTTGGGCTTGAAGGGCATCTAATGCCCGGCACCGCGCCCCGACTCCGTGAGGACAGGATGCGCCGTGCCTTTGATGGCGTGGCATCAGCTTTCGCCACGAATGATTTTCTTTATCGCGAGATGGCGCGCCGCATGGCCGAGCGCCTGGAGATGGTGCGCCTTGCGCCCAACCGGATACTCGATGCGGGCTGCGGCCTGGGTGCCGATCGTTTAAGTCTGCAGAAACGCTATCCGGCCGCCGCCTGGGTCGGGGTGGATCAGAGTACGCAGATGCTGCGCTATGGCCAGGCCACCGAACAGGCCGCGTTGGGCTTTATGCGCCGCTTGTTCCATGCCGGACGTCGATCGCCGTCGGTGCGCATCGCTGCCCATATGGGGCAATTGCCCATTGCGGGACAAAGCATTGATCTGATCTGGTCGAACGCGGCTTTGCATTGGCTGGATAATTTGCCGGATGCCTTGAAGGAATTTAATCGGGTGCTCAGCGTGGGCGGTTTGCTGATGTTCAGTACCTTCGGTCCAGACACTCTGAAGCAGTTGCGCGATGCGATCCGTGCGGTGGGTGGTGTGCCGCGCATTCACGATTTGACCGATATGCATGACATAGGCGACATGCTGGTGCATGGTGGATTTTCTGATCCGGTGATGGATATGGAAACGCTGACGTTGACCTACACTGATCCCTGGCAAGCGCTGCACGAGTTACAACGGGCGGGGTCAGTCACTGCAAACGATACCGGTGTGCGAGGTCTCACGACTAAGCAATTCTGGACGCAGGTGATGGCGCATTGGGCGCAGGACGCCCAAGGCCGTTATCCGCTCACCTTTGAACTCGTGCAAGGCCACGCCTGGAAGATGGCACCGCGTCAGCACGAGGACGGCCGCGCTGTGGTCAACTTTATGCCGCGCCCCGGCCAATCGCCACGCCAAGGCTAAGGTCATGCCGCAGGATTTAGAGGCATTGCTGCGTGCGGCATGGACGGCCGCCAGCGTGAGCGATAAATCTGCCGCAGTCGATGCGTTGATTCCTTGCTACTTATCGCTGGATGATTCAGAGGTGATCGCACTGAGTGACGTCCTCCCATGTGCAGAAATCGGTCGCCCTGAACGCCCAGTTTGTGTCTCCCCGGCTGATCTGCCGCAACGGCGCGCAGTTGATCCGGCCGGACGGGCAGCACTATTACACGCGATTGCGCATATTGAGTTCAACGCTATTAATCTGGCGCTCGACGCCGCCTGGCGTTTTCATGGGCTCGGTGCCAGCTTCGTGCGCGATTGGCTGGGCGTGGCGATTGAAGAGGCCTATCACTTCAGCCTCATCGCCGAGCAGATGCAGGCGCTGGGTGTGCGCTATGGCGATTTGCCGGCGCATACCGGCTTGTGGTTGTTGGCGGAAGAGACAGCCGATAATGTGCTGGTGCGCATGGCCTTGGTGCCACGCCTGATGGAGGCGC
>CALKUR010000095.1 GCA_937996725.1 uncultured Dechloromonas sp.
GAGGCAAGCTTGCCATCAGCGGCAATGTAGATGCCCACAATACCTTCGGCAGCGATACGGGCTGCAGCCTTCGAAGCCTTGCTACCCAGCTTAACGCGCAGAATTTCTTCGGCTTTATCCATGTCACCTTGCGCTTCGGTCAGTGCCTTTTTGCACTCCATCATTGGCGCATCGGTCTTTTCGCGAAGTTCCTTGACCATTCCTGCGGTAATTTCAGCCATGCTTATCTCCTGATTCAAATCTGTCTCAAACCGCTTACCTGTCTAGTACATCCGGGCAAGCAGGGTCTTATTGCAAATCGGCCGCCCGAAGGCGGCCGATCATGCCGGAGCGCTTACCAGGCATTTCGCCCGGAAACCAGGGCTCCGGCCTGACGGGTTATTCGCCCGCGACTTCTTCTTCGACTTCCACGAACTCGTCGTCACCGGCAGCGGCGTCAACGATTTCCTGGATCGACTGGCTACGACCTTCCAGCACGGCATCAGCGATGCCGCGGGCGTACAGACGGATCGCACGCGACGAGTCGTCATTACCCGGGATGATGTAGTCCACGCCTTCCGGACTATGGTTGGTATCGACCACGCCGATCACCGGAATGCCCAGCTTGTTGGCTTCGGTCACGGCAATCTTGTGATAGCCGACGTCGATCAGGAAAATAGCGTCCGGCAGCGTATTCATGTTCTTGATACCGCCGATGGACTTCTGCAGCTTTTCCAGTTCACGCTTGAAGTTGAGCGCTTCTTTCTTGGTCAGACGCTCGCACGAGCCGTCTTCAACTGACAGCTCCATGTCTTTCAGACGCTTGATCGACTGCTTAAGGGTCTTGTAGTTGGTCAGCATGCCGCCCAGCCAACGCTGGTCGACATACGGCATACCGGCGCGGGTTGCTTCTTCAGCAACGATTTCACGAGCCTGGCGCTTGGTGCTGACAAACAGAACCGTCCCCTTGTTGGCGGCCAGTTTCTTCACGAAGGCAATCGCTTCGTTGTACTTACCGACCGTCGTTTCGAGGTTGACGATGTGAATTTTGTTACGCGCCCCGAAAATATAGGGGGCCATACGGGGGTTCCAGAAGCGGGTTTGGTGTCCGAAGTGGACGCCGGCTTCCAGCATTTGACGCATTGTCGACATAACGACTCCTTGCAGGGTTAGACCGCCACGACGCCGACTGCGATTTTTCCGGAGAAAAACACCCTGAATTCGGTGCCGTGTGAGGATTTGCTCCGGAACAAAAGCCCCGGAACACGAATTTCGGCAACCGGTTTTTACCAATCGCCGGTTTTCAATTAAGAAAACCCACAGATTATAGCAAGCAAACCCGCAGTGCAGCAAGCCTTTTGCCCAATCCAATACCCGCCCTGACTGGCCGGAGACGCCGGTCTCGGTTATCCTGTGGCCTAAGCCTACCGGCATAAAAACTCACTAAAAAAAGCGACAACAATGAGCATCGCCCTTAAAACCCCCGAGCAGATCGAAAAAATGCGGATCGCCTGCCGTCTGGCATCCGAAGTCATTGATTACATTACCCCTTTCGTAAAACCCGGTGTCACGACGGGCGAGCTGGACCGGCTGTGCCACGACTACATGGTTGACGTACAGGGCACGATTCCGGCACCACTCAACTACCAACCGCCCGGTTACACCCCCTACCCGAAATCGATTTGCGCATCGGTCAACCACCAGATTTGTCACGGTATTCCGGGCGATAAGCAGCTGAAAAAAGGCGATATCGTCAATCTCGACATTACGGTCATCAAAGATGGCTGGTACGGCGATACCAGCCGGATGTTTACCGTTGGCGAGGTCTCAACACTCGCCCAGCGTTTATGCGACGTCACCTTCGAATGCCTCTGGAAAGGCATTGATGTTGTCAGACCCGGCGCTACGCTCGGCGATATCGGCCACGCGATCCAGACGCACGCTCAGAAACATGGTTACTCGGTCGTCCGCGAGTTCTGCGGTCACGGCATCGGTCAGCATTTCCACGAAGACCCCCAGGTCTTGCACTATGGCAAACCCGGTACCGGCCTCAAGCTCGAAGAAGGCATGATCTTCACGATCGAACCCATGATCAACGCCGGCAAGGCTGATATTCGTGAATTGGCCGACGGCTGGACGATCGTAACCAAAGACCATTCGCTCTCTGCGCAATGGGAACACACCATCGTGGTCACATCAACCGGCGTCGAGGTACTGACGGTGTCTGAACACTGTCCGCCCCGCCCGTCCTTCTAACCGCGTCGATGAGCGGCACCACACCCGTGCTGGCCGAACTGCGGCAAACGCTTACCAGAACGCAGCAGGAATTAGCTGCCGCGTATCTCGCGCACCCGGATTGCCGCACCTACCTTCAAGCACGTAGTGCGTTGGTCGACAGCACGCTGAACGTACTATGGTCGCAGGCGGCTATGCCAGCCAAATCCGCACTGATTGCCGTAGGTGGATATGGGCGTGGCGAACTGTATCCGTATTCGGATATCGATGTCCTGATCTTGCTCGAGTCCTCACCAACCTCGGAGCTTGAAACCAAACTCGAACAGCTGATCGGGCAATTCTGGGATCTGGGCCTCACGATCAGTCACAGCGTCCGTACGATCGACGAGTGCATTAGCGCAGCCGATGCAGATGTCACCGTACAGACAGCATTGTTCGAAGCCCGGCTCATTTGTGGCAATCGGGCACTCGAAACGCGCCTAGGCAAGGCAGTGACCGAAGCCATGTCCAGCGATCAATTCATTGCGGCCAAACTGGCCGAACAGGAAGAGCGACACCTGCGACATGCCTTTACAGCATTTAGCCTGGAGCCCAACGTCAAAGAGAGCCCCGGTGGTTTACGCGACTTACAGAGCATCGCATGGATCGCGCGCGCAGGCGGCTTTATCCATAGCGCCGGCGTATGGCCATCGCTACAAAAAAACGGTCTGATGCAGGGTGATGAGCGTGTCGCTGTAGAACGCGCCGAAGTATTCCTTGCCAATGTCCGCATTCATCTGCACTTACTCACCGGGCGCGCCGAAGACCGTCTGGTCTTTGACCTGCAAGGACAAATGGCGCAACAGTTCGGCTTCACCGATGACTCGAACAAGCGCGCCAGCGAGCAGTTCATGCAGCGTTACTACCGGATTGCGAAACGAGTAACACAGATCAATACGCTGGTATTGAAATCGATCAGTGAAAAACTGGCACCTGCCAGCAAACAGCGTGTTCGACCCATCAACGAACGATTTCAGAAGGTAGGCCACAAGCTCGACATTATCGATCCGCAGATTTACCAGAAGCAACCATCGGCCATTCTGGAAACCTTCCTGTTAATGGAGAAACAGGGCGGCGTTCAGGAAATGACGGCGCGTACGCTTCGAGCCCTCTATGCCGCACGCCGGCTAGTCAATCGCGACTTCCGCCAGCAACAGGAAAACAAGCAGCTCTTTGTGCAGATCCTACGCCAGAAAAATGGCGTACTTCACGCACTGCGTCTGATGAACCAATTCAGTATTCTGGGTCGTTATATTCCGGCATTCGGCAAGATCGTCGGCCAGATGCAGCACGACCTGTTTCACGTCTTCACCGTCGATCAACATATTCTGCAGGTCGTACGCAACATCCGCCGCTTTCAGCGCGAAGACTTTGCTCATGAGAACCCGTTTTGCCACCGACTGATCGTCGAGTTCGAACGTCCTTGGCTGCTGGTGTTGGCAGCACTATTTCACGATATCGCCAAAGGACGCGGCGGCGACCACTCAGAACTCGGTACAGTGGATGCCGAACACTTCTGCACAGCTCACGCACTCAATGCCAAAGATACAGAACTGGTTGTGTGGCTGGTCCGCGAACATCTGACCATGTCATCGGTTGCACAGAAGGAAGACATTTCGGACCCGACAACCGTCGCAGCATTCTGCAAGAAGGTCGGCGACGTCAGACATCTGACGGCGCTCTATCTACTGACCGTTGCGGATATCCGCGGAACCAGCCCCAAAGTGTGGAACTCCTGGAAATCAAGACTCCTGGAAGGTCTCTACCGCAGCGCCCTCGCCCGTTTCGAGCAAGCGTCCGGCGAATCCCCGGAAGATATTGGCGACATGGTCGTACAGCGCAAACGCGATGCGCTAGCGCATCTCCGTTACTTCGCACTAGGCAATTCGGTGCAGAACCAGTTCTGGAAGCAGCTCGACGACGTTTACTTTTTGCGTCACACCGACGAAGAAATCGCTTGGCATACCCGCTGCCTCTACTACCGAGTTCACGAAAACAAACCCATTGTACGCGCCCGTCCCAACCCTGAAGGTGAAGGCATCCAGGCACTGGTTTACGCGCCGGATCAGCCCGACCTGTTCGTTAAGCTCTGCGCCTACTTCAGTTCGATTGGCTATTCGATCATGGATGCCAAAGTACACACTACGCGGCATGGTTATGCACTCGATAGCTTCAACTTGCTGGATGCGTCAAACCGTGAGATCGATCGCGAAACTTGTGCCATCATCGAGCATGACCTTCTGGAAGTCCTAGCCGGTAACCTCAAGCCGGTGCCGCCCAGCACGGGGCGCGTCTCTCGCCAAGTCCGCTCTTTCCCGATCACACCGGATGTATTGATTGAAACCGACGAGAGCGGTGAACAGTATGTGGTCTCGATCCGCGCCGCAGACCGTACTGGTCTGTTGTATGCGATTGCGGAAACATTCGCCCGGCACGGTGCCGCACTCCATACGGCCAGAGTTTCAACTCTGGGCGAACGCGCCGAAGATACTTTCCTGATTTCCGGCCGGAGCCTGAGCCAGAGCCGAGATCGCGTGCTCCTTGAGAACGACTTACTCGAACAACTGACGATCAGTCCCACAACAGCCAAGGTCTGACCATTCAGGTTTAGTCGGGCAGTTTGCAGCCCACCAACGCTTCGATCATCAGGCGCACTTTGCACATCGATTCTTCCAGCAAGGGGCCAAGCGCACTGAACTGAATCCCTTCGGCGCTTTCGGCAATACCAGCGGCATAATTGGCAACCACATTCAGTTGGGCATAGGGAATACCGAGTTCACGTGCGAGCACCGCTTCCGGCATCGCCGTCATACCGACCACATCGGCACCATCACTGGCAAAACGACGAATCTCGGCCGCCGTCTCCAGACGCGGGCCTTGTGTACACGCATAGACGCCGCCCTCTTTGATGTTAAATCCAAGAAGGTCCGCAACACCCGATAGACGTTCGCTCAGAGACCGGTCGAAAGGATGGGTGAAATCCACGTGCATCTCAATGCCAGGACATGTCCCGAAATAAGTGGATGCCCTGCCCCAGGTGTAATCGATCAGCTGATCCGGCACCATTAGATCTCCGGGCACGAGCGACGGATGAATCGACCCCACCGAGCCGACAGCAATAATGCCGGTGACGTTCAATGCCTTTAATGCCCAAATGTTCGCCCGATAGTTAATATCTGCCGGCATGATGGTATGGCCGTGGCCATGCCTAGCAAGAAACACCATGGAATGCCCGCAGATCGTACCGAGGGTCATCGGACACGAGGGCTCGCCATAGGGTGTACGCACAAAACGACGATGCGCTCCTTCCAGTATGGGCAGATGATTGAGTCCGCTACCGCCGATGATGGCCAGAAATTGAGGTTTTTCGGATGCATTCATAACGTGGCGTTCGCAAATAGATTAGGAAGGATTATGCCTGCGTTTCAGTGTCGCTTCACCGACGACCGGCACCACACCTTCTAGCACACCGGCGGCCGATTTCGGCGTCAACGGCAGATCGCTGATTTTCCGGTACTGCACGTCGGCTTCGGCCAGTGTAAATGGCGCGTCAAGAATGACGGCCGTATTAATCAACCGAGCCATCGTCTGACGCCCCGCGTCTTTTAATTTCCAGGGCAATGCCGTGCGATCGGCCACGTGAACTGTTACGACACTTTCAAGGTGGCTGGCCAAGCGGACGATAGCCTGTTGCAAGGCGAGACGATGCTGCATAACGGCATAGGCCGCAGGTACATCCTTGGGCAAAGCGTTAGCCGGCGCTCCCGCCAGCCAGCAGACAACACTATCCGGCGCAAACGTACGCAGATCATCGAGCAAACGGTCATCGTAGTGATGGATATCTGCCATGCCATAGGTCGCATCAGGGGCTCGCTGTTGGGAAGCCTCCAGACAATCCATGCGGTTGTCCAGCGCAAATACGGTCTTACCTGCGTCAACCAGCGCCAAGGTCGACAATCCGAATCCGCAGCCGATTTCCAGGACTCTGGATCCCTGAACGCGATCCGTTAACCACCCATAAATTCCAGCGCGCGCCAGCTGGCTTGATTCGGTCTGCCAGCGCGATAGCGTCACCTCGAGCGGTTCGTCCAGTGCGGACCTATCCGCACCGACCAGCGGATGATTTCTATCTTCGGGCTTGATCGGCATCTGACGTTCAAGCGGCAGCAACGAAGATACCATTCGCGTTGCGCCACAAGCCATCCGCGTCCAACCCGAAACCGTAGACGTACCGATCCGGCACCGACAGCGCCGGAAACGCTGGGGCGCAGGGTTGTTCAAACGCTTTCTGTTTATGGGCGAGGACACTGATTGCAACCTCAGCCGCGCCTTCTACGACGAGCGCATTCTTGATTTCGTTTAGGGTGATACCCTCGTCCAGAATATCGTCCAGCAACAGAATTTTGCGACCCACCACAGACTGGCGCGGACGAACAAGCCACGACAGCGCGCCACCCGATCGAGCACCGTCGTAACGGGTCGCGTGCACATAATCCAGTTCGAGTTTGAAGCGCAATTGGGGTAGCAACTGTCCCGCGTAGACCAGGGCCCCAGTCATGACAGCGAGCACGAGAACCCGGTCATCGGCGTAACACGCATTCATCAAGGCCGCCTGGCGCTCGATCAACGCATCGATCGCCGAACGGTCATATAAGACCTCTGCACTCAATGGGTCATGCATCACATCAGGCTCACGTGCCTCGGACCAATTACTTGAGGCTGTCCAGATACTGACCAAATTCGGCACCGACTTCGGGATGGCGCTGCCCCAGCGCGACGGTCGCCTTGAGATAACCGATCTTGGAGCCACAGTCGTAACGAATACCGTCGTAACGGTAAGCCAGCACCTGTTCTTCTGCAAGCAAACTGGCAATGCCGTCGGTCAACTGAATCTCACCACCGGCACCCGGTTGAATATTTTCGAGATGATGAAAGATCCGGCCCGAAAGAATGTAGCGACCAACGACGGCCAGTGTTGACGGTGCCGTAGCGGGATCCGGTTTTTCAACAATGGCGTTGACCTGCTCCAGACGATCCGACACCGATTTGGCATCGACGATCCCGTAGCTCTTGGTATCGGCGCGCGGTACATCCTGCACCCCCAGTACCGAACAACGGTAGTAATCGTAGCAATCGACCATCTGCTTCATCACGGGCGTTGAGCCATCCAGCAAGTCATCTGCCAACAGTACGGCAAAAGGCTCATCGCCAATCACCGGCTTGGCGCATAGCACGGCGTGCCCTAAACCTAGCGGCTCGGCCTGGCGAATGTAAATACAGTTCACGTGTTTGGGCAGAATGTTCTGTACGATATCGAGCAACGCCTGTTTGTTTTTCTGAGCGAGTTCGCTCTCCAGTTCATAAGCTTTATCGAAGTGATCTTCAATCGCCCTTTTGCTACGACCGGTCACAAACACCATCTCGGTGATGCCGGCGGCAACCGCCTCTTCGACGGCATACTGGATCAGCGGCTTATCCACGACCGTCAGCATCTCTTTGGGGCTTGCTTTGGTAGCGGGCAGAAAACGCGTGCCTAGACCGGCGACGGGAAATACCGCCTTACGAACCTTTTTCATCGAACACTCCGTCATTTGTTGCATAGGGAATATTAGGATTGTAACCGCTGCAGAAATGCAGCCTCGTCCAGCACCTCGATACCGAGGCTTTGGGCCTTCTCCAACTTCGAGCCGGCTTCAGAACCGGCCACCACAAAACTAGTTTTTGACGAAACGGATCCGGCCACCTTGCCGCCGGCCGACTCGACCATCGCTTTCGCATCATCACGTGTCAATGTCGGCAGCGTGCCTGTCAGTACAACCGTTTTGCCAGCAAGAAGACCGGGCAATGCCGCCACTACGATATTGTCCCAGTGGACACCCGCATCGCGCAGGCGCTCGATCACTTCCTTATTATGCAGCTCGGCAAAAAAAGCCAGAATCGAATCAGCGACCACAGGACCCACATCCGGCACTTGCATCAAGCGATCCAGATCGGCCGACATCAACGCTTCCAGCGATCCGAAATGCCGCGCCAGATCCTTGGCCGTCTGTTCGCCGACGTTACGGATCCCCAGTGCATAGATCAACCGTTCCAGGCGCGCCGCACGGCTTTGGCGGATCGCCGCCACCAGGTTCTCTGCGGATTTATCTGCAAAGCGGTCGAGCGCTGACAGCTGCCGCACGGTTAGCGTGTACAGATCGGCCGGTGAATGCACCAGCCCGGCATCTACCAGCTGATCGACGACTTTCTCGCCCAAACCTTCAATGTCCATCGCCCGGCGCGATGCATAGTGTTTCAATGCCTGTTTGCGTTGCGCGGGGCAGACCAAACCACCCGTACAACGTGCGACTGCTTCGTCAGGGGGAAGCTCAACATGGGAGCCACACTCAGGGCAAAACTCCGGACAGCGCACCAGCGTATTGAGGGGTTGACCAACGGCATCCATGGGTCTGCGGTCGGGTAAGGCCGACACGACTTCGGGAATCACATCGCCCGCACGGCGAACGATGACCGTATCGCCAACCCGGATGTCTTTACGCGCGATCTCAATAAAGTTATGTAAGGTCGCATTCGTCACCGTCACGCCACCCACAAAGACCGGTTCGAGTCTGGCCACCGGCGTTACGGCACCGGTACGGCCGATTTGCACATCAATCGCCAATACTCTGGACAACGCCTCTTCGGCAGGAAATTTATGCGCAATGACAAAGCGCGGCGCACGCGATACAAAGCCGAGCTGCGCCTGCTGATCTAGCCGGTTCACTTTGTAAACCACGCCATCAATATCGTAGGCCAGATGTGGTCGCTTCTGCCCGATCTCAGCGTAGTAATCCAGCAGCCCGGAGGCTCCTGAGACGACTGAGCGGATTTCGGCCACACGGAAACCAAGTACCGCCAACCAGGAAAGAATATCGGACTGCGTTTGCGGCGGCGGGCTATCCGCCAAGAGAGCGTCTTCCATGCCGGCAATGCCGTAGGCAAAAAACGTCAGCGGCCTGCTTGCGGTGATGGCTGAATCAAGTTGACGCAAACTTCCCGCAGCGGCATTACGCGGATTGGCAAACAACTTTTCGCCAGATGCCTCCTGCGCCGCATTCAGCCGAGCAAAATCCTCCCGCCGGATCAACACTTCGCCACGTACCTCGAAACGCCCCTTCGGGGCACCAACATTCAAATGTAAGGGAATACTGCGGATCGTCCGTAGATTTAAGGTGACATCTTCACCTGTCGTCCCATCGCCGCGTGTCGCGCCTTGTACAAACTGGCGATCTTGATAAATCAGAGAAATCGCCAGCCCATCGAACTTGGGTTCACAGGCATAGTCGATGAGCGGATCAGTAGGTGATAGCCCAAGGCCGTCACGACAGCGTTGATCAAACGCTTCGACCTCTTCTGCCGAAAACGCATTGTTAATCGACAACATGGGCACCTGATGCACCACCTGATCAAAGGCAGCAAGTGGCGGCGCACCGACGCGCTGCGTTGGCGAGTCTGCGGTCTTGAGTTCGGGATATGCCGCTTCCAGCGCCTCCAGTTCCCGGTACAGGCGGTCATATTCAGCATCGGGAACTTCCGGCGCATCGCATACGTAATAAGCATGCGCATAGCGCTCAAGTAATTGATGCAGCTGCTGAACAGCCATAACGGGGTCGTTCGCGGGGGGCGATTGGCCGGCCTCGGACGCCGGACTCTGCGGCGGCGCGTCGAAATTAAACGCGTCCTGCACAGTAATCCGTCAGGAGAAGAGTCGACGTGCGAGCACGGATCCCGGCTCGATTCCCTGGGCCTGCAACATGGCTGCCAAGCGAACCACCTGATTCGACAACAAGAGCATCCCTTCGTCACCCAGCACACGACCGCCATCGTCCACAATGTCGGCGTCCAGTGCGGCCGCTAGTGCGCGCGCCTGATCGAACATTTCAACCACGACCAGGTCTGGTCGGGTCACGTGCGGGAAATCCATAATCAATGACACCTGCCCTTGCGCTTCATCGGCAATCACCTGGAAATCCACATCGCCATACACGTTCATTCGAGCCAGCGCCGGAAAGGTGCCGGACAATCCGAGTGCGTTGAGCTTCGCTGGGAACTGCGGCACCATCGCGCCCTGGTCACGGACGCGTAGGTTCAAACTAATCAGAGCATCGACACGGGCGCAGAATACATCCAGGCTACCCGCCCGCTCGAGGATGGCCGACTCGGTTTCCACCGACAATCCGGCCGAAAGAACCTGCGCCAAATTTTCAATCGCCAGGATCCATTCATGCAAGGTATCAGACGAAACTGGTCCGCGGCGTGAAGCCAGCTGTAGACGACAACGGATATTGCTTACAAGCGCATCGGCGGGCAGCTTGTCTGCTTGATGCCAGGCATCGCCCGTATAGCACTCAATACGTTCAAAGCGTGCAACGCCCATCTGTTCCACGGTGTCACGGATCGAACCTGCCGAGCGTGGCTCATAGAAACGCAACGTTGCAATCGCATCGACCCAGGCTTCAACATCTGTCAGCGCCGGCATCGGTTCCGGCATGCTTTGAACGTCCTGGGCGTCACTCAGAACTGGCTCTGATTTGACGGCATCTTCAACGGAACCGTCATGATCCCATTGCGGTTCCTGCCGGCCTTCACCGGACATGCCGATGACCGTTTCTACCACCGCCGGGCTGTCCATCTGGCTCGAATGGGTTTTTCGGTACTTGCGTTCGAGCCAGCGGTTGTAAACCACCACCAGCAAGATCGCGAAAAGGCCGAGGCCAACCAGGCTTAATTGCAGTTCGTTCATGATGACGCCACCGTCTTTTCACGCATTT
The DNA here is from genome assembly GCA_937996725.1 of uncultured Dechloromonas sp. Taxonomy (GTDB): domain Bacteria; phylum Pseudomonadota; class Gammaproteobacteria; order Burkholderiales; family Rhodocyclaceae; genus Fluviibacter. The sequence continues at coordinate 11,064 of CALKUR010000095.1, forward strand.
GCAAGGCTTCTTCCATATCGACTTCCACGATTCGGGAAACACCAAATTCCTGCATCGTCACACCAACCAGCTGATTGCCCATTTCCATGGCGATCTTGTTGTGACTGATGAACAGGAATTGGGTCTTGTCGGACATCCGCTTCACCATGTCGCAGAAGCGAACTGTGTTGGCATCATCCAGCGGCGCATCGACTTCATCCAGCAAGCAGAATGGCGCCGGGTTTAGCTGG
>CALKUR010000096.1 GCA_937996725.1 uncultured Dechloromonas sp.
TGCGTGACGAGTTTTGGTCCTTCGGTTTCCTGGACTGAGATGAAGTTCTCAATGCCCACGGTGTCCATCACCTGACCGCCAAAACGCTCGGCCAGGATGCCGGTGCGGATGCCTTTACGGGCAGCGTAGACTGCCGCGGCCGAACCTGCTGGCCCACCGCCGACGATGAGGACATCGTACGGCGCTTGGGCGCTGATTTTTTCCGCTTCGCGGGCGGCAGCGCCGGTGTCGAGCTTGGCCAGAATTTCTTCGATGGTCATGCGACCGGCACCGAACTCTTCGCCGTTCAGATAGACGGTGGGTACGGCCATGATCTGACGTGACTCGACGATGTCCTGGAACATCGCACCATCAATCATGGTGTGTTTGACGCGCGGGTTAACGGCCGCCATGAGGTTGAGTGCTTGCACGACATCCGGGCAGTTATGGCAGCTCAACGAAATGAAGGTTTCGAATTCGTAGTCACCTGGCAGATTGCGGATCTGTTCGATCACACTGGCGTCCACCTTCGGCGGGTAACCGCCCATCTGCAATAGGGCAAGCACGAGAGACGTAAATTCGTGACCCATGGGCAGGCCGGCAAAGCGCGCGATGCCGCGTTGTTCGGGGTTGTTTAGTGGCGCCACGCGGAACGATGGCACCAGTTCTGAATCGTTGCTTTTAACCACGCTGACTTTGTCAGACAAGGCAGCGATCTCGTTGACGAGTTCGCGCATCTGTTCCGAGTTGCCGCTGTCGTCTAGCGAGGTAATTAGTTGGATCGGTTGCTCAAGGCGTTCGAGGTAGCCTTTGAGTTGTTCTTGGATGGCTGCGTCGAGCATGGTGTTCTCCGGGGGGATGCCCGGAGCTAAAGCCCCGGGCGTTCTTTTTTACGACTGTTTTTGCGCTGCTTCGTTGCTTAGATCTTGCCAACCAAATCCAGCGATGGCTTCAGCGTGGTAGCGCCTTCTTTCCACTTGGCTGGGCAAACTTCGCCTGGGTGAGATGCGGTGTACTGGGCAGCCTTCAGCTTGCGCAGGGTTTCCGACACATCACGGGCGATTTCGTTCGAGTGGATTTCCAGCGTTTTGATCTTGCCTTCCGGATTGATGATGAAGGTGCCGCGCAGTGCCAGGCCTTCTTCCGGAATGTGCACGCCAAAAGCGTTGGTCAGTTGATGGGTCGGGTCGCCGATCAGCGGGAACTGGGCCTTGCCGACGGCTGGCGAGGTTTCGTGCCACACCTTGTGCGAGAAGTGCGTGTCGGTCGTGATGATGTAGACCTCGGCACCCGCCTTCTGGAATTCGGCGTAGTTATTGGCCGCATCTTCAATTTCGGTCGGGCAGTTAAAGGTAAAGGCGGCCGGCATGAAAATCAGCACAGACCACTTGCCCTTCAGGTTGGCTTCGGTGACTTCAATAAACTTGCCATTGTGGAAAGCTTGAACCTTGAACGGTTGAACTTCGGTGTTGATCAGCGACATGGTGTTGCTCCTGTTTTGATGTTTGGGTGAGGCAAATGTCTTATCGACAGTTCGCAGTGTACGGACGCCCGATCGATAAATCCAATTGATTGTTACTAAATATCTATTAGGTAAAAACTATCAATCGCGCTTGGATCCGTGGGAGGTTTTGTGGAAATTTCCCTGAGAAATCAAACGAAAGAGCGCGGAAAGCGTCACCAAACCCGCACACTTTCGCTAAAATTAGCACCCTTTTGTGTGTCGCAGATTAAGTTTTGCTGAAAGCAGTCGATGGAATTCCCTGATCGTTTCGATGTGATTGTGGTGGGCGGTGGTCACGCTGGCACCGAGGCCGCGCTGGCGTCGGCACGCACGGGTGCTCGCACGCTGCTGCTGACGCACAGCATGGAAACGCTGGGCGTGATGAGCTGCAACCCGTCGATTGGCGGTATCGGCAAGGGCCACCTGGTTAAGGAAGTTGATGCGCTGGGCGGTGCCATGGCGGCGGCAACCGACGAAGCCGGGATCCAGTTCCGTATTTTGAATGCCTCGAAAGGGCCGGCCGTGCGTGCCACACGCGCCCAGGCTGACCGTGTTTTGTACAAACAAGCGATCCGCCGCCGTCTGGAAAACCAGCCGAATCTGACGATTTTTGCCCAGGCCTGCGACGACCTCATCATGGACGGTGACCGCGTGGTTGGCGCGGTAACGCAACTGGGTGTACGTTTCCGAGCCAATGCTGTGGTGCTAACGGCCGGGACTTTTTTGAATGGGCTGATTCATGTTGGCCTACAGAATTATTCCGGCGGCCGCATGGGTGATCCACCGTCGGTATCGCTGGCGGGTCGCTTGCGCGAACTGAAGTTGCCGCAGGGCCGTTTGAAAACCGGCACGCCGCCACGTCTCGACGGTAAGACGATCGATTTTTCCGTTATGCAGACGCAGCACTCGGATGACCCGCTGCCGGTGTTCTCTTTTCTCGGCAATGCCGCGCAACACCCGCAGCAATTGCCGTGCTGGGTGACGGATACCAACGAGCGTACGCACGAGATTATCCGCCACAACCTCGACCGCTCGCCGATGTACACCGGCGTGATCGAGGGTGTCGGCCCACGTTACTGCCCGTCGATCGAAGACAAGATCCATCGCTTTGCCGACAAGGCCAGCCACCACGTGTTTCTGGAGCCGGAGGGTCTAGATACGCATGAGATTTACCCAAATGGAATTTCGACCTCCCTGCCCTTCGATGTGCAGCTGCAGATCGTGCGTTCCATCCGCGGCATGGAGCAGTGTCATATCCTGCGCCCGGGTTATGCGATTGAATACGATTACTTCCCCCCTACACAGTTAGACTTAACACTTGAGACCAAATTGGTGAAAAATCTGTTTTTTGCCGGCCAAATAAATGGCACAACGGGTTATGAAGAAGCGGCATGTCAGGGTTTTATTGCGGGGGTAAATGCGCATCAAAAAATAAATGATAAGCATGAATTGATCCTGAAACGTTCGGAATCGTACATTGGGGTATTGATTGATGACCTGGTGACCAAGGGAACAGAAGAACCCTATCGAATGTTCACCTCACGAGCTGAGCACCGCTTGTTGCTTCGTCAAGACAATGCGGACATTCGGTTGAGTAAAATGGGATACGAATTGGGATTGATTACAGATGAGAGGGTGGAAAAGGTAGAACATAAAATCAAAAACTCAGACGAAATGGTGGACTTGTTCAAGAAAGAAAGCGTTGAACCCGATCAAGTAAACGGACTTTTGGAAGAACTTGGAACATCTACCATTAATCAGAAAACAAAACTTATCCAATTGTTGAGCAGACCACAGGTTGGCATTTCAGATTTGAGGAAAGCGCTTGACTCGCTTGACAAAAACCTAGGAGAGTATTCTGCAGAGGAAATTGAACAAGCGGAAATAAAGGTGAAATATGAAAGCTATTTTGAGAAAGAGTTGGAGATTGTAGAGAAGATGAAAAAGATGGAGGACCGAGAAATCAATCCGGACTTCGATTACCAAACCCTGGTTTCGCTATCAAAAGAGGCTCGAGAAAAATTGGTTCGGATAAAACCGAGAACATTGGGGCAAGCTTCCAGAATATCTGGTGTTTCACCTTCAGATATTTCGGTTTTAATGGTTCATATGACAAAATAGCGAATTAACAATCTGATAATCAGATATTTAATTAGTTTTTTACAGCGAATTAAAATAAAGCTATTAGAGAGCGAAAAAATATTTTTTAGATGTACTTATCCAAAACAAGAGAAGTGGGCTTAAATGGTCAGAAAAATAGCTTAAAAAAAAGGACCGGGTTTTTAACCTTGCTGATGTCTGCGTTATCTCTTGTTTTGATCATGGGAGCTTGTGCAAGTATGCAAACTCCAACCGGCGGACCAAAAGACACCAAGCCGCCAAAGGTGCTCTCTGAAAATCCAAAAAATCTAAGCACAAAATTCAACGCAAAGAAAATCGAGATTGTATTTGATGAATTTGTAAAACTTAACAACACCTACTCAGAAATTACAATTTCGCCGGCACTAGAAAATCCGCTCGAAGCAAAAGCAAAAAAGAATCTACTCGAAGTTGAGATTGATCAATCACTTGAGCCGAACACCACCTATACCATCAATTTTGGAAAATCCATTGGTGATGTAAACGAAAACAACATCCTGAAAAACTTTAGCTATGTGTTTTCAACCGGAGTGGTTCTGGATTCTTTAAGCGTATCCGGAACGGTTAAAGATGCAATCACCAACGAACGACTCAAAGAAACTGTGGTATTTGTTTTCCCCGCCGAGCAAGACACTTTGTTGGGTAAGA
>CALKUR010000097.1 GCA_937996725.1 uncultured Dechloromonas sp.
TCTGGACTTCTGGATGTTGGCCCTATACCCTGCTTCCCATTCCTTCAGGTCCTTCATAAGTGTTGCCGGGATGCTAATGGCTGGGGACTGCGATGGCTGAGTCTTTTTGTTACGGACGTAATCCATGTACGCCGTGATTGCCGGTGCACCCAGCGCCAGCGGCACTCCGATCTCTGCTGCCGGGGTCATAGACAGGGCCGAACCCAGCGCACCGGCACCCATGGTGAGCGCACCCGGGATATCACCACGTTGGTAACGGGAAACCGCTTCCGCACCTTGCGAACCCGCTCCGACACCACCCAAGACGGAACTCAGGAACGGCGCACGGGTGGACATCGTACGTAGTGGACTCGGACCCGGAGGGGCGGCGGGAGGTTGCACCTGAGGGATTGGCACCCGGGGAGTACCACGAGGACCGCCACCTGCGGATTCCGGGAGCAACAGATCGGCACGATCGGGAGTCATGCGCCAGCCTGGGCCAATTTTGGCTTCAGCTTCGGCCACCTGACGAGCGACATCCCACGAGCCGCCGGGTTTTTTGGACATATCCGCTGCACGAGCAGCATCAAAATCGGTAAGCCCGAACTGCTTACCGTAGTTGAACGTCGCTTTGCCGCCTACCGGGGTGCGGGTAGCCGGGCCCTGAGCAGGAGGCAAACCGCTTGCAGGTGCGCCCGGGGCAGCAGTCGGGGAAGCGGAAGGGGTGATGGCACTACGCACCAAATCGCCCGCCCGACTAAGCATTCCCGAACCCTTCTGGTACGTGCCAATGGTAGCACCTACTGGGGCACCCAATGCCGCGCCCGCCATCATCGCCTTGGGATCAAATCCGAATTCGGGCTTTTTGATTTCATCGGGGGCGGTAGCAATGGGTGGGGGTTGCCACACATCAGGTTCGGACTCTGGCATTTCTTCGGCAGCAGCGGGTTCCCTGCCTTCCGCTTCCTTGGAGGCCATTCGGGGTGCTACCAGACCGCCCGACAGAGTATTCACCAGATCCACATACTCCAGGGTTTTGTCCCCAATATCTGCTGGGTCACCAGTCTCGAAGAATTTGGCATTTGGGCCCATATGGTAAGCGGCCACGATCCGCGCCGGATCTGCGTTTACCTTCTTGTTGTCCATGAGCATACGGATATATCGCACTCCACCCCGGATGTTATCATCCATGTCGGTGGGGTCCACGCCCATGTCCTTGGCCGTACCCGGCAGCAGCTGCATGACGCCGATCGCACCAGATTCGGATTCGCCTACCTTCGGGTTGAATCGGCTTTCAATATAGATCATCGGCAGCACGAAATCCGGGTTCACACCTTGTAGTCGTGCTTCATTGATGATTTTACCCGCCACCATCAATTGGTCGTCGGACAGCTTGCTTACGTCGAATTTCATGGCTGATTTCCTTTACGACGCTTAATCTCATCGAGGATTGAGGTGCTGCTGGCGGTACCGGGCTCGGCACCCCTCTTGCGGTAGGGGATCTTGAGATTGGTGGCCAGCCATTTTTCGAATCCTTCAGACAATTTAGTATATTGACTGGTGTTTTTGAAGTCTTCCAGCGTCTTGTTACCGCCCTGCTTCTGGTTCCACTTACGGTACGCGTCAGCCACATCCATATCGAAGTCAAACGACCGACCCGCCAGCATCATCTTGCGGACCAAAGCATCCGCAGTGTCATACTTGTTGCCGATAATGTCTTTAATTGGTTGACCTTCAAGGTTCGACACCGAACCCATGCCAGAACCGGCATAGATGGCCTTGCGCATACCCAGTTCCATGCGAGCGATGTTGCTGGCCAGAACGCTCATGTCGGTGAAATCAGACAGTTTGAAGTCGGGATCTACTTTTTGGAGTGCCGATTCCAAGTCAGTCTTTTGGATGTTAATATCCATACCCGGACCGCCAGTGGCAGTATGTGCACGGATGGAATCTTGGATCACCTGCCAGAGAGCATTGCCGACACCCGGCTTGTTGAGGTAGCCCGCGATCTTCGGGTTCTTGGACAGGATCTGGATGTTCTCTGCCGCCGCAGCACGCGACAGCTTTGACTCATCGGCACTGGCCAAGAATTTAGAAGTGCGCTCTGCACGGTCTTTGGCCAGAGTGGTCGCCACTTCTTTTTCGCGAGCTTTTTCGATTTCCCGCTCTTCAATGGTACCTGCGGGCCTCGGGGCCTCTTCCGTTACTGCGGGCGCGGGTGCTGCCGGACGACCACCGACGCCGGTTTGATACTTGTCGATGATCTTGTACACCGCAGAAGCATCACCCTTGCCACGGGCTTCGCGCAGTGCTGCAGCATCGCCCATCGGCATTTTTATAGTACCCTTGATTTCGGGAATGTACTCATCCTTCATCTCAGCACCCGGAATCTCTTCGATCTTGCCGGTAGCCTTGTTCAGCACATACCCTTGACCCGGGGCTAGCGACTCTAGCTGGAGCTTGTATTCAGTCTCCAGAGCCTCGCCCATGTCCTTATCGACCATCTTCATGCGTGCAATGATGGCCGGGGTTACTTGCATACCACGAATGGTTACGGCGGGACCGCCACCGGGAGTAACTCCGTCCGGGGTTGCCCCACCAGCACCGGGCTTTATCATGCCCGAAATGTCCTGCATCGCCTGACGCTTGAGTGCTTGAGAAGCCCCCATCTGCGCCAATTGCATCTGGAGCATCGCGTTTTCGCGGATGTCCTTATCTTCTGCTTGGCGGGCGGTCACATACGACTTGATGCCGCGCCCCAAACCTTCGCCAAAAGATCCAGTCCTGCCCGGGTCCAACATCTCGCCAGCAAAAGCTAGCATAGACGGGCTCACAGACGCGCCGGATGATTGATTGCGCTGCTGAAGTAGCTGCATCAATTTTTGTTCCGCTTGTTGGGCAGCGGCATATTTTTCTGCGTATTCAGACCCGAAGCCACCCATGACCTCGGGATCTACCATGTTTACAGTTTTAAGAGCAGAGGCCATGCCATTCCCTTTTATTGGTCGGTGTAATAATCAGACCCACCACCGGTCCACCAGCTAGCCCAGTCATCAGCACTTCCGATGTCGGTTCCGGTGCCTCCAGTGCTGGTGTCGCCCACTTGGCCACCAGTAGTGGCATCTTTGTAGGCGTTGTAGATGTCTTTCATGAAGTTCGTAACACCCGCTGCAGGACTGGTGCCGCTAGCCCCCGAAGTACCGAACAGAGAAGCCAAAGCGACCATCGTTTGCAAAGGAGATGCACCATATGCGCCCGGCATAGGACCCTTATATGTTTGTTGGGTGCTAATTGGAACGGTAAATCCCCGTAGGAGTGCTGCCGCGTTGGTGGCAGTTTTTAGGGGTGCTTCAATCACCGATTGTTCACGCGCTTGCTGG
>CALKUR010000098.1 GCA_937996725.1 uncultured Dechloromonas sp.
GAGGCACAGGCTGAGGAGCAGCGCGGCAAAGGATCTGCGACGGGCAAAACGGTACAACACGGTTTTCAGCTCCGGGCTTTGGTCTTTAACTGATACAGGATATCAAGTGCCTGGCGCGGTGTCAGGCTGTCCGGATCGATGGCGGCGAGTTCGGCAATCACCGGATGATGTTGTGGGGCGGTTTCCGGTTCTGGCACCGGCATCTCAGGCATATCGAAGAAATCGTTCTGTGCATCACTATCGCTCGGTTGATGTCGCACCGATTGCGATTCGAGTTCGAGCAGGGTGCGGCGCGCATCGCGCACGACAGCCGATGGAATACCGGCGAGCGAGGCGACCTCGATCCCGTAACTCTGGTTGGCGGGGCCTGCCTGCACCCGATGCATGAAAACGATGCGGTCGTGGTGTTCGACGGCGTCGAGATGGACGTTCTCGAGCTGTTTGAACTTTTCGCCGAGGCGGGTGAGTTCGAAATAATGGGTGGCAAATAGTGTCAGCGATTTATTCTGCCGCAACATCTGTTTGAGCACGGCAGAGGCGAGTGCGAGCCCGTCGAAGGTGGAGGTGCCGCGCCCGATTTCATCCATGAGCACCAGGCTACGTTCGTCGGCCTGATTGAGGATGGCGGCCGTTTCGGTCATTTCGACCATGAAGGTCGAACGGCCGGAGGCCAGATCATCGGAAGCGCCGATCCGCGTGTAGAGCGCATTGATGCGGCCGATGCGGGCCGAAGTAGCGGGCACGTACGAGCCGATGCGGGCAAGCAGCACGATGAGTGCGGTCTGGCGCATGTAGGTCGATTTGCCGCCCATGTTGGGGCCAGTGATCAACAGGCACTGACGATCCGGGTGTAGACGCGTGTCGTTGTCGACGAAGGCTTTACCGTCTTTACGCAGCGCCTGTTCAACGACCGGGTGGCGGCCTTCGCAGATATCGATTTCCGGAATGGGGCTGAACTCCGGACGCTGCCATTGGCGCTCTAGCGCGGTGTGCGCAAAGCTGCCGACCAGATCGAGCTCGGCGACATCGGTGGCGATGGCTTTGAGGGCAACGACATCGGCTTGCAGTTGTTGCAGCAGTTCGTCGTAGAGGCGTTTCTCGCGGCTGAGCGCGCGCTCCTGTGCGGAGAGCGCTTTGTCTTCGAAGGTTTTAAGTTCGGGCGTGATGTAGCGCTCGGCATTCTTCAGCGTCTGCCGACGGCGGTAATGCTCCGGGACTTTGGCCGATTGCGCCTGTGAGACTTCGATGTAAAAGCCATGCACGCGGTTGTATTCGACCTTGAGCGTGGTGATGCCGGTGGCTTCGCGTTCACGTGCTTCGAGTTCGAGCAGAAAATCACCGCAGTGCGTCTGGATGTTGCGCAGTTCGTCGAGGTCGGCATCAAAGCCATCAGCCATGACGTTGCCGTCGCGAATATGCACGGCCGGTTCCGGACGAATGGCGCGTTCGAGTTGCGCGCCGATGCGTGCCGGCACCTCGAGAGTGATGAGTCGTTCAGCCAGCTCGGTCAGTGCAGCGCTATCGATAGCGTTGCTCAGTAACTGACGGATGATGTCCGCCAGTGCTGGCCATTGCAGCAGGGTATCGCGCAGGCTGGCGAGTTCGCGGGGGCGTACCGATAGTAAACCGATGCGGCCGGCGATACGTTCGATATCGCAGAAGCCGTTGAGCAGCGTGCGTAATGCGTCGAGCAGATCCTGCCGGTTGAGCAAGGTGTCGATGATGCGGTGCCGACAATCGGGGAGCCGGTCATCTGCCGACGGGTGATGCAGTGCATGCCGCAGGGCGCGTGACCCCATCGATGTGCGCGTACTGTCGAGAATGCTGAGCAGCGTGGTGCTCTCGGCACCCGGTTGCGTGGAAACGCGCAGCGACTCGGTCAGTTCCAGATTGCGCCGGGTAATGGCGTCCATGCGCAGATACTGGTTTGGGCGCTCAACCTGCACGCTACTGATGCCGAGCATGTCGGCTTTGCGGAATTGCGTAGCCTGGATGTAGTCGAGCAGGGCGCTACACGCAGCGAGTGCAGGTTGATCTTCGTTGGCGTCGATGCCGAAGGGTGTGAGTGAACTGACCTTGAGCGCGGTGCACAGGGTTCGGGCGCCGCTCTCGGCATCGAACAACCAGTCGGCACGGCGTGCGGCTTTGTAGGTGATGTCCGACCACTCGGCGCTATCGGGGAAAAGAATCTCCGAAGGATCGATGCGGCCGAGCAGGGTGCCGAGTTGTTCGGTAGAGACTTCGGTCAATGTGAGCCGGCCGGCGGCCAGGGCGACCCATGCAGCGCCGACGCGCGCACCGCTCGGAAAGACGGCCATGAGGTGGCTCTCGCGGCGCTCGTCCATGAGCGAGGCATCGCTGACGGTGCCAGGCGTAACGATGCGCGTAACAGCCCGCTCAACTGGCCCTTTGGCGGTGGCTGGGTCACCGATCTGTTCGCAGATAGCGATGGATTCACCGGCTTTAACGAGGCGGGCAATGTACTGATCGGCGGCGTGAAACGGTACACCGGCCATGCGGATGGGTTCGCCGTTGGATTGGCCGCGACTGGTGAGCGTGATGTCGAGCAAGCGTGCCGCCTTGATCGCATCGTCGAAGAAGAGTTCGTAGAAATCCCCCATCCGGTAGAAGAGGAGGGTGTCCGGCACGGTTTCTTTGATCGCCAGATACTGGCGAAACATGGGCGTATGCCCTGCGTGCGGGGTTGTGGTGTCGACGGCGCTCTTCTTGCTCATCGCTCACTCATTGCGCGGGTCTGGTCAGGCGGCGGACTGCTTCAGGTGCTTCTGAATGATCTGCAGCAGCGGGGCATGCACCTTCGGTGCGCCGGCCACGACATCGCCGGTCTTCATATAGTCGCTGTCGCCGTTCAGGTCAGTGACGAAGCCACCGGCTTCCTGAATCAGGAGCACCCCGGCTGCCATATCCCACGGCGAGAGACCGAATTCCCAGAAGCCATCCAGGCGGCCGGCAGCCACGTAGGCTAGATCCAGCGAAGCGGCACCGGGGCGGCGCATACCGGCGGTCTTTTCGGTCAGTTCACGAAAGGCACCGAGATAGGCATCGACACGATCGAACACGCGATAGGGGAAACCGGTGCCGATGAGCGAATCGGCCAAGCGGTCGCTACGTGTCACGCGCAGGCGGCGGTCGTTGAGAAAAGCACCGCGACCTTTGCTACCGGTGAAGAGTTCGTTACGAGTCGGATCGTAGATCACGCCGTGGGCGAGTTGGCCTTCCTGAGCCAGCGCGATCGAAATGGCGTACTGCGGAAAACCGTGGATGAAATTGGTGGTGCCGTCGAGTGGGTCGATGATCCATTCGAATTCGGATTTGCCCGGGGTCTTGCCGGTTTCTTCCGCTAGAATGCCGTGGGTCGGATAGGCTTCCAGCAGGATTTCCTTGATGGCATCCTCTGCGGCGCGATCGATCTGCGTCACATAGTCGCTTTGACCTTTGCGGGCGACTTGCAGATTGTCGAGTTCGAGCGCGGCTCGGTTGATGATCTGGCCGGCACGACGTGCGGCCTTAACGGCAACATTCAGAAAGGGATGCATATCAGGGACACAGAGCAAGTGGCGGAACCACACTGGTTCGCCGTAATGCGCGTATTGTACCCGTTGGCCGCCTGTCGGTCGATATTGGCACCCCGGATGACCCGTTGAAATGACGACTGACTTTTCTATTCCCACCGCCGCTTCTGAAAGTTTTCTGACCAGCCAGAGAATCGTGCTGTGCCGGCCCTCGCATCCGGGCAATATCGGTGCGGTGGCGCGTGCCATGAAGACGATGGGCTTGGAGCAGGGTGCGCAATTGGTGCTGGTTAATCCGTTGTGCGAGATCGATGCCGTAGCGGTTCGCCGTGCCGCCGGCGCGGCTGATCTGTTGGCGGCATGCCAGATCGTGGCAACGTTGCCTGAGGCGCTGGTGGGCTGTGTTGGTGTGTTCGGCATGACGGTGCGTGCCCGTGAGCTGGGGCCGGTGCCCGTGTCGCCGCGTGAAGCGGTCATTGCCGCGCATGATGTCTGGCGGGGTACGGTGGGTGCGCCCTCGGCCTTTGTGTTCGGTAACGAGACCAACGGGCTGACCAATGAGGAACTCCAGTTCTGTCGCGCCGAAGTGAGTATTCCGACGAACGCCGACTATGGGTCGTTGAATCTGGCGGCGGCGGTGCAGATCATGACCTATCTGCTGCGTGAACAATCCGGAGATGGCGCTCAGACAAGCGCATGCCATGAGGCAACAGGCACCACCCGGTTTGCCTCGGCGCTGGCATCATCCGATGCCGTCGAGGGTTTTTACGGGCAGCTCGAGGCGGCACTGATTGCTTCGGGTTTCCATGATCCGGAACGGCCGCGTCGGTTAATGCCCAAGATCCGCCGGATCTTTGAGCGCACTCAGCTGGAAGTCGACGAGGTGAACATTCTGCGTGGGGTTATCGGGGCGCTGGCAGGCCTCAAGAAGGTTGATTAAAAAACTCAGGATTAGTACAATTCTGTCATACCGCGACCTTGGGTCGCATCGCCGAAACCGCCATAAATCATGAAGTTAGCTGCCGATGCTTAAGTCTATTCGTGAAGACATCCGGTCGATTTTCGATCGCGATCCTGCCGCCCGCTCCACGTTAGAGATTGTGACGTGCTACCCGGGCGTGCACGCGATGCTGTTTCATCGCCTGGCGCATAAGCTGTGGCAATGGCATCTGTATTGGCTGGCGCGCTTCATTTCCCACATTTCGCGTTTTCTGACCGGAATTGAAATCCACCCGGGTGCGACCATTGGTCGCCGCTTCTTTATTGATCACGGGATGGGCGTGGTGATCGGCGAAACGGCGATTATTGAAGACGATGTAACGATTTATCACGGCGTGACGTTGGGCGGCACCAGCTGGAATAAGGGTCGCCGCCACCCCACGCTAGAACACGGGGTGGTGATTGGTGCCGGTGCCAAGGTGCTGGGCCCGATCACGATCGGTGCCGGTGCCCGTGTGGGTAGCGATGCGGTGGTCGTTAAGGATGTTCCGGCCGGCGCAACCGCCGTGGGTAACCCAGCGCGCGTGATCGAGAGCGAGAAGCCGGAGGCCCCGATGAGCGACCAGGGTGCCAAGGCGGGCTTTGCCGCCTATGCCATTAACCGCGACGCCAGCGATCCGTATGCCAAGGCGCTACATGCGTTGCTGGAGCATGCCGCCGAGACGGATCAGCGGCTGGAGCAGCTATTGAAAAAGCTGGAAGCCTCAGGCGTGCCGGTGGCGGAAGCCCAGGCCGTGGCGGATAAGTTTGATCCGCAATACCTGAGCAAAATAGTTGACTAATAAGTTTGGTCTCCGTATAGTTGACTTAAATACTTGGATATACGGGATCCACTAGAGACATCGATATCCAGCAATCCAGCCCCAGCAGGAGTCTGATATGAGATTAACAACCAAAGGCCGCTTTGCCGTGACCGCCATGATCGATCTCGGTCTGAATGGCGGCGAAAAGCCCGTGACTTTGTCCGCCATTAGCGAACGCCAGGGAATTTCCCTGTCGTATCTGGAGCAGCTGTTCGCCAAACTACGCCGTCACGGTATCGTGGAAAGTGTCCGTGGTCCGGGTGGTGGCTACTGCCTGGCGCGTGAGGCCGCGAAGATCACGGTCGCCGATGTGATCATCGCCGTTGATGAGCCCCTAGATGCCACACAGTGCGGCGGTCGCGAGAACTGCAAATCCGAACATCGTTGCATGACGCACGACCTGTGGGCGACGCTGAACCGCAAGATGCTCGATTATCTGGCCTCAGTCCATCTGGCCGAGCTGGTCGACAATCATCGTCAACGTATGGCGAAGCAGGCGGGCACTGACGCCCAGAAGCCGGTGTCCTTCAACGTGGCACAGGCGGCCTAAGGCATTTCGCCATGAGCGCACCGCTGTATCTCGATCACAACGCCACCACACCGGTAGACCCGGTGGTGCTGGATGCGATGCGCGCCCAGATGGAGCGCCTGATCCGCGACATGGACGTGGTCACCCGCGAGGAGTTCGACGTGCAGAGCGCGGTACTGAAGCGCACCCGCGAGAAGCTCGCGGCCCTGGAGCAGCGGCTCGCCGGCCTGGAAGCGATCCAGCGGCAGCGGGGCGGGCAGGCCCAGGTTCTTGGCCAGGCCGTAGCTGCTCATGCCGTAGATCAGGCCGAAGTTGATCACCTTGGCATAGCGGCGCTGCTCGCTGCTGACCTGCTCGGGCGTGCTGCCGAAGACCTCGGCCGCCGTGGCCCGGTGCACGTCGATGCC
>CALKUR010000099.1 GCA_937996725.1 uncultured Dechloromonas sp.
AACTCGTCTCAGAGACACCTCGAGCGAACTGGATACAAATCGGCGAATCGGGTGAAGACCAGATACAAGGTTGCCTGGATCTACGCGGCCAAACATCGCTGCGCGAGATCACGTGGCTGGTGTCGCAGGCCAGATTCATGCTGAGTGTTGAAGGTTTTATTACCCATCTGGGTGCCGCCTTTAATATTCCGACGATTACACCGCTAACCGGCGCCTACGACCCAGCAACTTTTATTTACGAGAACACCATCCCGCTGCTGGCCAATCCTATGCCGCCTTGTTCGCCGTGCTGGCAAGATCGTTGCACCCAACCGATGATGCTGTGTCGCGATAACATCGACCCAGCCGTTGCGCTCGCAGCAATCAATCAGCTGATTGGGCAGGGCAGCTAAATGCCGCAAATGCCCAAAAAGATTTTGATTGCCTACAGAAGGCAACCGCCGATTATTGAATACCTCGAACGGGCATTTGCGAAGTTGGGCGTTGAAGTGATTCCGCTCTATATGGATGAGAACACCTGGTTTGATAAATGGGTGATTCATACGGTCAATAAGCAGTTGCATAACCTCCGGATATTGCCGAAATCTAAAAGCCTATTTGAGAACCACCCGTTAGCGCATCGCAACTTTTTGAATAACAAGTTGTATTCGCTGTATCAGGCGCATCAGCCTGACATTGTGCTATTGATTCGTGACTCGGTCTTTGGCCACGAAGCGCTTAAGAAAATAACTTGCGCTAAGTTTGGCTGGTGGATCGAATCCGAAACGCGGGTCGGAGAAATCGTCGATGAAATGCCACTCTTTGATGCCTATTTCTGCATGAACGAGCGCTCTGTGCAGAGCCTTCGGGCGAGTGGTGCGCAGCATGTAAGCTATTTGCAGCATGCCGTCGATACGTCTACCTTTTATGCCGTCCCGGGCATTCAGAAGCGACATGACCTTTGCTTCGTAGGCACCTATAGTGATCAGCGGCTAGCCATGATCGAAGCTGCCCTAGAGGTCACTAAAAACATCGTCATCGTCGGCCCAGGTTGGCAAGACAGGTGTCGTTTCAATGCTCCGGTAAAACTGCTGATTCAGGGTGAAAGCATTCGCGGCGAAGCGCTAAACCAGCTCTATAACGAAAGCCGGGTGGTCTTAAATGTCACCGGGTGGAATGCCGGAGCCGGCGTTAAAAACAGCGGTATGAACATGCGCCTGATGGAAGTGCCTGCTACCGGCACCTGCCTGCTTACCGACGAAATCCTGGAGCTTGACCAGTACTTTGAAGTAGGCAAAGACCTGCTGGTATACAAAGATGTCGAAGACTTCAAGCGTCAATTGCACCGCTGCTTAGAAAGTCCCGCCTGGTGTGAGCAAATTGGCCAACACGGCCAAGCCACGGTGACGCGAAAGTATACTTATGATCAGACAGCGGAAACGCTGATCCATAAATTCCAGCAAATCAAGGGCCAAGCAAGTGAATAACCTACTGCGTAACCCTGGTGTTTGTGCACCGTTACTCTATGTGTTTGTGGCCATTATTCCGCATGCCATTGCTGCGCGTTATATCGCCGCCGGCCTAATGCTGTTGGTGCTGTTTTATCAACTCATTCGTGGCCAATTACAAAAACCACCGCTTAATCTGGTGTCTTTGAGCATCTTCGGGTTGTGTGCAACTACGGTGCTGAGCGCAGCATTGAGTCCTTACTATGCCGAGAGTCTGCCGTTGCTAAAGAAAGAAACGCTCCCCTTTCTGGTTGCGTTTCTGTTGTTAATTTGCCAACCGCTAAGCAACACCCAGCGCCAACAATTAGTTCGCCATGCGTTCGCCGCATTGATCCTCGGTTTTAGCGTCAAGCTGTTTCTAGCCATAGGAGATGGCATCCAGAACGGATGGAAGTTCATCATTTACGACTACCCAGATCAGCAGAAACCGCGCTATCTCGACTTCTTTACCTCCGATAGTCATTACTACATTCCATTTCTGCTGGCACCCCTGCTGTTCTGGCCCATGAAAACCACGAGCCGCGTATTCCTTGGCGTCGTCACGGTGCTGACCTTGTTGTTTGCGTTAGGCACCGGTGTGCGGCTCACCTTTATTTTTGTGTCCATGACGTTGGTGATTTTCTTGATCATCCGCTTCTGGGCCTATAAAAAATGGTTGGCTGCTATTTTGGTGGCCGTTGTACTGGGTGCCGTTTTAGCTAAGCCCTTTGTAACGCATCCCAAGCTGAAGCTCTATTACGAACTGTTTTCGACGAAGACCTATGCATTCGGGACAGATGGCTCCATCACAGAGCGCGGCACCATCGCAAAAAGCGTCTGGGAAGTTAATCAGGACCGCTATTGGTTAGGCTACGGGCCAGATTGGAAAAAATTGCCTATCGTGGCAGAAGCCAATGGCTATCTAGAGCGCTGGAAAACTGGTTCGGAGCCCTGGCAAGCGTGGGCGGCCAACTACTACTTGGGCCATACCTACGGTCAGGTGAACCCGCATAACTTCTATCTCATGGTGATGTTTGAAGTGGGTATGTTGGGGTTGATCTTATACTTGGCACTAATGCTGGCTGTTGCTTACAGGGGTTTGCGATTGGGGTTGAGCGTCCAGCAAGGTGTTGTTGAAAGAAGTACTGGGCTAGCCTTGTTGGTTTACATCGGTGTTTATCTGGGTGCCGGTATCGGTGGCGGCCCATGGTTGCCGATGACACTTCTCGTGGCCGCGTGGGTCGTTGAACTGATGCGGCTGCGGCAGGGAGACTTACCGTGAAGCTGCCAGACAAGCCGCGGATTCTCGTGATTCGCCGGGATAACATCGGCGATCTGGTCTGTACCTCGCCGGCGCTTGCCGCTTTACGACAGCATTATCCGAAGGCCGAGATTGGGGCTCTGGTAAATTCTTACAACGCCGACGTGTTGCGGGGCAATCCGAACGTTGACCATGTCTTTGTGTATCAAAAGCTCAAGCATGCGGGTGGGGTGCTTAACCAAGTAAAAGCCATCGCGCAACGCCTCAAGCTCATTGCAAAGCTGCGCCGATGGAAACCGGATGTTACTGTACTGGCCAAATCGAGTTACGACCGGCATGGCCTAAACTTTGCACGGCAAATTGGTGCCAAGAACGTCATCGGTTTTGTGCCAGATGATCTAAGACAGACTAAAGGGCTACCAGACATTCAAATGCCTACGCCGGCAGCGGATGCCATGCACGAAGTTGAGGCAGTCAATCTTCTTCTTGCGCCGTTGGGTATTAAGGATGCCCTAGGTCCCCTACAGGTATTTCCTAAATCAAACACCGTGGCAGCGCTAGCAAAGAGCCTGCCCGCAGCGCAGCAGAGAATCGCGCTCCATATTAGTGCGCGTGAGGCAGAGCGCCGCTGGGGACTTGATAACTTTATGGCACTCGCCCTGCACATATTAAGTACTCAGCCAGATACCCAGATTTTGCTTTTCTGGTCACCTGGCAAGGCGGAAGATCCGTACCATCCAGGCGATGATGCTGCAGCAGAAACGCTCATTCAGGCAGTGCATAGTAACCGCCTGCTACCCGTGCCTACGCAAAACCCCTTCGAGCTCATTGCCGCACTGTCACTTTGCGACATCTTTATCGGCACCGATGGTGGTGCGATGCACCTGGCCGTGGCGCTGGCGCAGCGCGGCGCCAAGGTGATGCTTTTTGACGCCGACCTGGGCCTGGCCAACCTCGACGGCATGCAGGCCGATATCGAGAAGTACGGCATGGCTGTCGACTGGCAGCGCACCGGCATGCTGGCCGTCGCCATCGCCTCGCCCTGCACCGCGCCCTTCATGGGCGCCTCGCTGGGCCTGGCGATCGCGCTGCCCGCGGCGCAGGCGCTGGCGGTGTTCGCCTGCCTGGGCCTGGGCATGGCGCTGCCGTATTTGGCGGTGAGCCTGTGGCCCGCGCTCGCGCACCGGCTGCCCGAGGGGCGTGTGGCCGTGCTCGCTGCCCAGAGCCCCGAGGCCGCGATCGGGCTGCTCGCCGTGCTCCGCCGCGCCGACGCGACCTTCGCCGCGCGCCAGGCGGCGGAGCGGCTGACTCCGGCCGATGCGCAGCTCTTCGTGGACGACCACGCCGAGGCGATGGCGCGGGGACGCCGGGCAGGTGCGCCTCTGGGACCCGCGGACCGGCCACACCTGGGCCGTACTCGTCGGGCACTCGGGGCGGGTCCTCGGGGTGGCCTTCAGCCCGGACGGCAAAACCTTTGTATCAGGGAGCGATGACACATCCCTGATACTATGGGATGCGGAAACCGGCCGATTAATTCACCAGCCGCTGACAGGACACTCCAGTCGGGTAAAGAGCATTGCCTTCAGTCCGGATGGAAAAACCATTGCATCTGGTAGTGAT
>CALKUR010000100.1 GCA_937996725.1 uncultured Dechloromonas sp.
AGAAATGGCTCGAATATTAAGTTGTTTGTCAGACTTAGGGTAATCCCCGCATTGCAGGGGTAAAACGGGGCGGTTGTCCCGTTTTTCGTTATGATCGGAGCTTTAGCCGCAAGGCTTGATTGAACTGGTCTCAGTCGTCTGAGTGACACTGGAGAATAGATGAAATTATTACTCGCATTTGCCCGTTTAATCGACGGGATATCTGATGTGTTCGCCACGATTGCCAAGTGGGCCGTGTTGCTGTGCACACTCATCAGTGCAGCCAACGCAGTGATGCGTTATGCATTTGATTACAGTTCCAATGCCTGGCTTGAAATCCAGTGGTATTTATTCGCCGGTTGCGTCATGCTCGGGGCTGCCCAGGTTTTGCGGGTCAACGAACACGTGCGCGTAGATGTGATTTACGGCACGCTGAAAAGCCGTAGTCGAGCCTATATCGATTTGTTTGGCCTGGTCCTCTTTTTGATGCCAGCCATGGTTTTGTTTCTATACCTCTCCTGGCCATTGTTTGTCGGAATGCTCATTTCGCAGGAGGGATCTCCCAATACCGGCGGTTTGATAAGGTGGCCTGCCATGATGCTGCTACCCCTGGGCTTTGCCTTGATGTCACTTCAGGGTATTGCTGAAATTATCAAGCGGGTTGGCTGGTTGTCCGGACAATACGAGATGGATCTGCATTACGAGAGGCCACTGCAATGAGTATGGAAACTTTCGCTCCCCTGATGTTTGTGGTGCTGGTCATCATTATGCTGATCGGATTTCCTGTCGCGTTTTCTTTATCAGCACTCGGCTTGTTGTGCGGATTTATTGCGATCCAGATGGGCTGGTTTCCAGTCAGCTTTATGTACAACTTGCCGTTGAACATCTTTAGTATCTTGTCCAACGATCTGCTTCTGGCGATCCCATTTTTTACTCTCATGGGCGCGATTTTGGAAAAGTGTGGTCTGGCGGAAGACATGCTGGATTCGATGGGCCAGCTGTTCGGACCGATCCGAGGCGGCCTCGGATATTCGGTGATCATCGTCGGCTTCATCCTCGGCGCCATCACCGGCACCGTGGCTGGCCAGGTGATCGCCATGGCCCTGATCTCCCTGCCCGTGATGATCCGTTACGGCTACAACATGCGCTACGCCACCGGCGTG
>CALKUR010000101.1 GCA_937996725.1 uncultured Dechloromonas sp.
GTCGTCAAATTCAGTCGCCCTGTGAAGAGTACCATCGCAAGCGCGCTCACCCATGTCACAAAAGCAGAGGGAATCACAATCTCAAAAGCGGAGCTGGAGAGCATGTGCGAGCGAAATGGCAATGACATTCGCGCCATTCTCAATCAACTCGAATTCTTTCAATCCGATGCGAATACTGCTAGAGCCGAAAAAGACGCCATTCATCGATCCGATCCCTTTTCCGCCACAGGACGCCTCATTGGAAATCGGCGCATTTCATTGGATGCCGCTGCGGATCTTGTCTTTGTTGATTATTCTCTTGTTCCCCTTATGGTACAGGAAGCATATGTTGCGGCTAATACAATGGGCGACATGGAAGACACGGCGGATGCGGCGGCGTTTCTGTCCGATGGGGATCTATTCAGCCGTCGTCTATGGGCCACGCAGGATTGGGGTCTTCTTCCACACGTCGTTCAAAGTACCGTCGCTGCCGCACGAACCGTCAAGGGTCCTGCTCCATGGCAGATCTTCCCCCAGATGCTCGGTAAGAATTCCACACGAGCCAAGAAACAGCGCCTGCTCGGTGGCGTGGCAAAAAAGATGGGTTGTAATTCTGCGGTAATGCGACTTGATTACGTCGATCCCTTGGTACGCGTTCTTGATGCGCCTCTTCGAGGTGATGCGGTACCCCTCACACAGATTCAACGGGTTATTCAACAACTTGACTCGATGGGCCTCGAAAAAGAGGATCTCACCGAAACCATGGAAGAGCTTCATTTGGAAGAAATAAAAGGTATCACTACCAAAACAAAAACCGCATTTACCAATCAGTGGAAAAAATCACATAAAACCACCACGACAAAACGTAAAATCTCTTCCGCGATCGATTCGGATGAAGAGGAGGACGACGACGAAGAGGAACTTCAAACAAAAATGGCAGATCTTATTATCGATGATTAGTGACACTATCGATCATAATAACTGGTTAATTCTTTTTTTGCGATTAACTCAGGCTTAACACGGATATCAAGCAGCTCTTCAAACAAACAACCGCCATCGGAATATTCCCATCCAAGCTGAAGAATCGGGCATCGATCAGGAATAGCACGTTGTTTCGCATAATCTGCTACGCGCCGAAAACGGATGAATCGAATGGTAACCACAAAAGGATAGTAATCCTCGTAGGATTCGTAGGAAAAGTGAACCAGGATGGTGTTGTGTGCGGTTCTCTCAATGGATTTGTAATATGCGCTAAAGAGTGATGTATCTGAAAACCACTGATAGACTTTGTCCACTATCTCCTCATCTGAAAGATCCGCATGAATTACGCTTTCTGGAAGAAGATAGTTTTTTCCAGTGGATAATATTCCAATTTGTGATTGGGTATAGATCGGAATCATATTTCTATTTGTATTCTATTGATGGGGGTAAAATTCAATTTTAATTTAGAGGAGGGCCTAAATAAAGGACACGATAAATGGATAAGCAGACACCCTCATGAGTTCCCGTGTATTTATTTCGATCAAAGATCGCCGTCGCGGATATTCTTCTATTTATGATGCGCGGCCCTACCAGGCCGATGCGTATCATATCTATATGGATCTCGGCAAACCAGCCGTGAAGGAATTTGCCCTATCTGGGGCCACGTATGGACTGGAGGGAGATCTTGTCTTTTCCATTCGCGCATTTGATACTACAGGTCTTAAAGGCACGTATGAACCGTTTTGTGTTATGGTAAATGAAAACAAGGAGGAGTATCTTTTGTCGAACGACAAAGACATGCTACAGCGATTTACAGGGTACATGAATCGGGTGTGGTACGCAGACTGTTAAATATCAGGGTGATACGCCCATTGAAGAAGCGCCTGGCGCTGAACGGGACGGCAGGTCATGTCTCCTTTTTCACAATTGATTCGCACTTGCGCGGCATGCCGCTTAAATGCGAACCATCGTTTTAACTGAACTTCGTCGATCTCTGGCTCTCGACGACCCATCCAATAACGACAATACCATTGAAACCATCCACGTTCATCATCGTCAGCGTCAGCGCAAAACCCAGCAGCAGCTGGTTGCGGTAGGGCCGTCCGAAGCGCCAAAGCTTGAGCAGGGTCCAGGTCGAGGGCGGAGCCAGGTCTTCGCGGCCGCAGCGGGTGCACTCGTCGGCACCCTCTTCCAGCGGCGCCTGACACACGGGGCAGACCGCTTCGGTCAGCACCGTCTGCAGCGCCCGGCCCTCGCCATCGACTTGCGCCATCTGGCGCTCGAGCTGGGCCACCATGCGTGTGGCGCTGGCCTGCAGACCAAGGGTAAAACGCCAGACCCCCTGTCGCTCGCCGTGGCTCACCAGTTCCAGGCTGCCGACCCCGGCATGGTCGTTGAGCAACAGCCGGGAATCGGGCTGCAAGTCCCAGATTTGCCAGTTTTTTTGCCCATCTTGGCAGGCCAGCAGGCGCCGATCGGTCAAAATAAGCGACGATTTGTGAAACTTCAGTGACCCGTCCAGGTCAACTTCCAGAAAGGCTGTTGCGTTTTCATCAGGTTGAAACAGTGATCGGACCTCCAAAAGCTTCGCTTCCGGGATGACCGGGCGTTGCACAGAAGGGGATTGAGGGGTCATGAAATTCAACCTGGACCGAAAGGTCGGCCATTGTATCGCCCCACCCCATTTTCATGAGCCATAAGACCATCCAAATCCTGCGCATGACACATCTGCGCGGACCCAGCATCTGGACCTACGTTCCCGTCATCGAGGCCTTGGTCGACATCGGCGAACTGGAAGACTTCCCCTCCAACACCCTGCCCGGCTTCAACGAGCGGCTCTCGAGCTGGCTGCCTGGCCTGATCGAGCACCGTTGCAGCCCCGGCGTGCGCGGCGGCTTTCTGCAGCGTCTGGAAACCGGTACCTGGCCCGGTCACATCCTGGAGCATGTGGCACTGGAGCTGCTCACCCTGGCCGGCATCCCCGACGGCTATGGCCGCGCCCGCGAAGCCGGCCCGCGCGGGGTCTACAAGGTCATCATCAGCGCCCCCCACCCCGAGGTCGGCCGTCAGGCGCTGCTGACCGCACGCGAACTGGTCATGGCCGCCATCGAAGACCGCCCCTTTGATGTGGCCCAGGCCGCCGAAGACCTGACCGATCTGGTCGACAGCCGCCTGGTCGGCCCCAGCACGCGCTCCATCGTGCAGGCCGCCTGGGACCACCACCGCATCCCGCACATCCGCCTCAACGGTGGCAACCTGGTCCAGCTGGGCTACGGCGCGGCGCAGCGCCGCATCTGGACCGCCGAGACCGACTCGACCAGCGCGATCGCCGAAGGCATCTCCAAGGACAAGGACATGACCAAGCGGATGCTG
>CALKUR010000102.1 GCA_937996725.1 uncultured Dechloromonas sp.
TTGGTTTTAAAGGGGTCGAGAATCTGGGGCAAGGGCTTAAAGGAATCTTTCAAGCAGAAACAGGCGTCAACGTTTCCGGAAATAATGGATCGGGGGTCGCATTTGGTACGGGTGAACTTTTTGGAGCTGGCATGCGGGATAGCTACGTTGGCTTGACGGGTCAGTTTGGCTCGGCCATTGCGGGGTATCTATCACCCCCGGTTCGGTCAACCTTGGCATCCGCAGCAGTGATGCCCGGCGGCACAGGTCCGGCTGACATCACCAAACAAATGACAGCAATTCGATTAGGTCGTCCAGTTGGTGGCACCCAATATTCTTCCACAGTACGGTCAACGGGAATCATGTACGCCATGCCCACCTTTTACGGCGTGGACGGCACGATTATGTATAGCGGTTCCAACAACAATGGCACGACCAATACCACGCCTGCTGCAAGCTGCTCGGGAGACGAAGCATCTGCCTGTTCAATGACACCACAAAGCATATTTGGATTTAACCTCGGATGGACGGGTTATGGACTCAGTTTGAAAGGGGCTTTTCAACAGGCCACGAATAGAATTACACCAGTTGCGGGGACCAATATTGGGAATTATGGCGACTACACAACCTATCTACTGACCCCCGCCTACACCGGGATTCCTGGCCTTAAAATTTCGGCCGTGTATGCGCGAAATAGCTTAGGAACCGTAGGTACAACGCTCGCGACCCCTCAAGGCGCCGGCAAGTTAACGAACAATCAGCTCTGGATGGGCATTTCCTATCGAAAAGGACTCTGGGAACCTCGCTTTGCTGCATCTTGGAGCAGCGATCTTAATGGGTCTGATGTCCAACAATTGGGTTCACGTCAATGGACAGCAAACCTAGGCCACTTCCTCAGTGAGCGAACGCAGGTTTATGGTGTCATCTCGAACCTCAGCAATTCAGCAAACCAGACCTTCACACTGGGGCTGCAGACATCTCAACTGGGCACATCTGGCATAACCTCCGGATCCAATCTCTTTACATATGGTCTCGGGTTGAGAACTTCTTTTTGAAGGATGTTCCGGACGGAGGGGGCTCTTTTGCTGAACGTAACAAGTCGGTTAAACGTTCTGTATTTGTTGCGCTAAATCAGCTACGGGTGGCTTCGGCCCATTTCTTCAACCGGTTGGCATCGCCAACACGTGTCATCGAGCCTTCGGAATCCAGCAACACAAAGACCATGGGTCGATTGTTCACTTTGGCCTGCATCACAAGACACTTGCCGGCTTCACGGATAAAACCGGTTTTGGTCACGCCGATATCCCAGTCGTCTGAACGAACCAAGGGATTGGTGTTCCGGTATTCCTGAATTCTGCCGCGCACATCAAACTTGGCGTCCGAAGTCGTGGACGCTTCGCGGATCGGCGCATACTTGGACGCAGCTGCCACCATCTTGGCCAGATCACGCGCCGTCGACACGTTGCCGGAATTTAACCCCGTCGGATCCAGAAAACGGGAGTTGGTCATGCCCAATTCCTGTGCCTTACGATTCATCGCGGCCACAAAGGCGGGGATGCCACCCGGATAGTTGCGACCCAGTGCGTGTGCCGCGCGATTCTCCGATGACATCAACGCTAACAGCAGCGCTTCCTGACGCGTCAGTTGCGTACCGACCGCCAAACGGGAACGACTGCCCTTCAACGTATCGACGTCATCATCAGTGATGTAAAACTCTTCGTTCATCGGCAAGTGGGCGTCCAGCATCACCATCGCCGTCATCAGTTTGGTAATAGACGCAATCGGCACGATCTGCGAAGCATTCTTCTGATACAGGGCTTCGCCGTTCTGCATGTCGATGAGCAATGCGGCATGGGAATGCAGCCCAGGGGAAGTACCGGCCGGGCCGTTCCATTCGCCCCAATGATCTGGCGGATTATCACGACGCTTCTTGCTGGCCAATAAACGGCTCGGCTTCGCGGATGTGGCAGTGACCACTTTCTCCTTGGCGGCTTTCTGGGCGGCCAGGGTTTTAGGCGTTTCTTTCAGCGCCTGCGACTTCACCGGCTTGGCCGATTTCTTGGCGCTCTTGGCGTTCTTGGCCGCGGGCGCAGCCTTGGCCGATGTCGCGTTCTTGGCGCTCTTGTTATCCGCGTCTTTATTATTGGCCGCCTGCACAGGCAACGTCAGAAAGCCACCTGCCAGCAACACCAGCAGCACACGGAAAATTTCGGAACGCTTCAATAAAACCATACGGACACCACAGCAAGGGCCTTGCAGGATGCCCCGCAAAACCGGATTCAGACAATACCCGTATTTTAACGCAAACGCCCCGGTTTTCAAGAAAAAACCGGGGCGAAAATCCATCAAAAATAATGGGATAGCTTATCTAGCTTAAGCATTGCCTCAGTTATCGGCACCTTCGTCCATCAGCGCATCCACGACGGCCAGGGCCGTCACGTTCACGATACGTCGTACCGTCGCGGTCGGTGTCAGAATATGCGCCGGTTTGCGCGATCCCAGCAAGATTGGGCCAACGGTCAGGTTATCGCCCGCCGCCACTTTCAACAGATTGAATGCAATGTTGGCCGCATCCAGATTCGGCATGATCAGCAAGTTGGCCTGGCCTTTGAGGCGACTGTTCGGGAAGACCTGCGCACGAATCTGTTCGTCTAGCGCCGCATCACCGTGCATCTCACCTTCCACTTCCAGCCCGGGCGCCACTTCACGCAAACGCGCCAACAGCGCGCGCATCTTTTCGGCCGTCGGTGTATCCAGGCTACCAAACGACGAATGCGACAACAGCGCAACTTTTGGCGCGATACCAAAGCGGCGCACTTCTTCCGCTGCCAACAAGGTCGTCTGAACCAGCTCGTCTACCGTCGGGTTGTAATTCACATAAGTATCGGCCACAAAAACCGTGCGGCTCGGCAACATCAACAGGTTCATCGCCGCCAAGCGGTTGACGCCGGGTGCGTTACCGATGATGTTCTCGACGTGCGTCAAATGCAGTTCGTAGCGGCCGAAGGTGCCACACACCATGCCGTCAGCGTAACCAAGGCGCACCATCAAAGCCGCGTACAACGTTGCGCGCCGGCGGATCTCGCGCTTGGCGTAATCCGGGCCCACACCCTTGCGCTCCGTCAGGCGATGATATTCCTGCCAGAACTCGTCGTAGTGTTGTTCGAAGAACGGGCCATCGTTATATATCACCTCAAAGTCCACATCCGGACGAATGCGCAATCCGGCTGTTTCGATCTTGCGTTCGATTTCAGCAGGCCGACCAATCAACAGCGGTTTAGCGATGCCCTCGTCACAGACAACCTGTACCGCACGCAACACGCGCTCATCTTCGCCCTCGGCGAACACAATGCGCTTGGGCGCCAGCTTCGCCTGCGCGAAGACCGGCTTCATGATCATGCCGGAGTGGTACACAAACTCGTTCAGACTCTGCAGATAGCTTTCCCAATCGCGAATCGGGCGCGTCGCGACACCTGAATCCATCGCGGCCTGCGCCACTGCCGGCGCAATCTTCACGATCAGGCGTGGGTCAAATGGCTTGGGAATCAGATACTCGCGACCAAAACCGCTGACCTTTTCACCGTAAGCCGAGGCCACCACATCCGACTGCTCGGCACGCGCCAGATCGGCAATCGCCTTCACTGCCGCCAGTTTCATTTCTTCGGTAATCGTCGAGGCACCGACGTCCAACGCGCCCCGGAAAATAAAGGGGAAACACAGCACGTTGTTGACCTGATTCGGATAGTCCGAACGTCCAGTCGCGATGATGGCGTCATCACGCACCGCACGTACTTCGTGCGGCAGAATCTCCGGCGTCGGATTGGCCAGCGCCAAAATCAGCGGTTGCTTGCCCATCTTGGCAACCATCTCCGGTTTCAACACCCCGCCAGCGGACAAGCCCAAAAACACATCGGCCCCTTCAATCACTTCGGACAAGGTGCGCGCATCGGTTTTTTTGGCGTAGACCGCCTTGATCGGGTCCATATCTTCCGGACGACCTTCATAGACCACACCATGAATATCGGTGACCCAGATATTTTCAACGGGAATGCCCAGCTGCACCAACAGGCCGAGGCATGCCAAGGCCGCAGCACCGGCACCGGATGTCACCAGTTTGACTTTCTTGAGGTCCTTGCCGAGCAGATGCAGGCCATTCAACAGCGCCGCACCGACGACGATGGCCGTGCCATGCTGGTCATCGTGAAAAACAGGGATCTTCATCCGTTCGCGCAGCTTCTTCTCGATGTAGAAGCATTCGGGCGCTTTGATGTCTTCTAGGTTAATGCCACCGAAGGTCGGCTCCAGGCTGGCGATAATCTCCACCAGGCGATCCGGGTCGTTTTCGCTGACTTCCAGATCGAATACATCGATATTGGCGAATTTTTTAAACAACACGCCCTTGCCTTCCATCACCGGCTTGGCGGCGAGTGGGCCAATATTGCCAAGCCCCAGAACCGCGGTACCGTTAGTGATGACGCCAACGAGGTTAGCACGCGATGTCAGCGTCGCCACTTCATCCGGCCGGGCGACGATTTCCTCACAGGCCGCCGCCACGCCCGGCGAATAGGCCATCGACAGGTCGTACTGGTTGGTCAGCTGTTTGGTGGGCGTAACCGCGATCTTCCCGGGTTTGGGAAACCGGTGGTAATACAGTGCGGATTCCCGCAGTCGCTGCGTATTCTGTTGAGCCGATTCGTCGGCAATCTTTTGATTTTGTTTGATTTTTTCTGGCACAGCCATGTCTCCGGGAGATCTTATTCTCCCCATAGCATACGCCGCTTTCTCTGTCGTGCGTGAAGTGAGATAATTATGGTTTTAGCGCAAACCTCAGAGAATGCCTCGGATACACAGGAGAAATCATGGTCGCCATTAACGCCCCGGAATATGTCAAGAACACCCGGCTCAAGGCCTGGGTCGAGGAAATCGCCCAGCTTACCGAACCGGAACACGTCGTCTGGTGCGATGGATCTCAGGAAGAATACGACCGTCTCTGCGCCCAGATGGTCGAAGCCGGCACCCTGATCAAGCTGAACGCCGCCAAGCGCCCCAACTCCTACCTCGCCTTCTCCGATCCGTCGGATGTGGCGCGCGTCGAAGACCGTACGTACATCTGCTCGGAAAAGCAGATCGATGCCGGCCCGACCAACAACTGGGAAGACCCCGCCAAGATGCGTAAAACCCTGAACGGTTTGTTCAAGGGCTGCATGAAGGGTCGCACCATGTATGTGATTCCGTTCTCGATGGGTCCGCTGGGTTCGCCCATCGCCCACATCGGCGTTGAAATTTCGGATTCGCCCTACGTCGTAACCAACATGCGCACCATGACGCGTATGGGTAAAGCCGTTGTCGAACTACTCGGCACCGATGGCGCGTTCGTACCGTGTATCCACACCGTGGGCGCACCGCTGGGTCAAGGTGAGAAAGATGTGGCCTGGCCCTGCAACCCAGACACCAAGTACATCGTCCACTTCCCGGAAACCCGCGAGATCTGGTCGTACGGTTCGGGCTACGGCGGCAACGCGCTGCTCGGCAAGAAGTGCCTGGCGCTGCGTATCGCGTCAACGATGGCGCGCGATGAAGGCTGGCTGGCCGAACACATGCTCATCCTCGGCGTCGAGTCGCCGGAAGGTGAAAAGTCCTACGTTGCTGCCGCCTTCCCGTCGGCTTGCGGCAAAACCAACTTCGCCATGCTGATTCCGCCGCAAAGCTTCAACGGCTGGAAAATCACCACCATCGGTGACGATATCGCCTGGATCAAGCCTGATGCAAAAGGCAATTTGCGTGCGATCAATCCTGAAGCTGGCTATTTTGGCGTGGCTCCCGGAACAAATAAGTCGTCAAACTACAACTGTATGGCAACACTTAGCCAAGACACCATTTTCACTAACGTGGCACTCACGGATGAAGGCGATGTATGGTGGGAAGGTATGACAAAAGAGCCCCCAGCTCACGCCATCGATTGGCAGGAGCGCGACTGGACTCCAGAGCTCGCAAAAGAGAAGGGCATTAAAGCTGCGCATCCGAACGCGCGCTTCACTGTCGCCGCCACTCAAAACCCTGTGCTCGATTCCGAGTGGGACAACCCTGAAGGGGTGGTGTGGTTTGGTGGAGATCCTCCTTGGGCTCCACACCACCCCAACGGGGTCATTCAGTTTCGACCAGGTGGTCGTGCAGGTCAGCACTCACAGTATTGGTGGGGCTGGCCTTTTTTTATATATCCAAATT
>CALKUR010000103.1 GCA_937996725.1 uncultured Dechloromonas sp.
TGGACAAATGGGGCACGGACTGGGAAAGCATGCCAACTACCGTCACTTGGCGCCGGATAGCCGAATCTTTCTGGCGCCCAACGGTGAGCCTTATCGAATTGCACCCAATGGCGAGCCCGGCCAGCATCGTTTCGTCTGCCGGGCACTACTCGAGATCTACCGCAAGCTGTTCCGCTACGCCGAACTCAAAGAGTTGAACACCCAGTCGGCAAGACTCACGGTCATGGCCAGGATGTACCAGCGTGGTGCCGATGAAGATCAGGTTGGCACGATTCTCGGTATCGCCGAACGCAGCGCCGTCAGGGAGCGGATGCCTCGTCCCAAGCCCACGCTGGACGATCTGCTCGAAGAGTTGATTTGACGGCCACATGGACAGCCAGCGTTTTTCGATCCAGGGCCGAGAAATCAACGCCGACGACCCGCGTCTTCAGGAAGCACTAGCAGACATCTACGACACACTGGAACGGCCCCGCTGTCTCTGTCAGCCCAACGGGATCGAAATGTACGTGGCGCGACACCGTCAGTTCGTGATCAAGCGCATGCCGGACAGCGGCAACGCCCATCACCCCTGTTGCCCATCCTACGAACCGGAAAGCCAGCTTTCCGGTCTGGGCGAACTACTCGGTGAAGCCGTGCTGGAGCGGGAGCCCGGACGAATAGAACTACGCGTAGATTTTCCTTGGTCGCACCGACTGGGAAGCGCCATCCCCGGCGGCGAACCTGAGGAAGCCCAGGAAGTGGCGATCCTGCACCGGCGAATGACCCTGTCAACGGCAAACGAAAACTGACACACATACTCCCGGCATCGGCAATGGAATATTGATACACCGACGTGTCGTGTTATTTGGTTAAAGAAGTGATTCAGTCGATCCGGACCTCCTTGTCGTTCGCTTTGGTTTTGCTGATCAAACCGGCGCGGCGCTTGTCACGCAGCCGATAGCTTTCTCCCTGAATGGCCACCACCTGCGCGTGATGTAGCAGCCGATCCAGCATGGCGGCGGTCAGAGTCGCGTCGCCGGCAAAGGTACGGTCCCACTGCCCAAACGGCAGATTACTGGTCACGATCAGGCTGCCACGCTCATACCGTTTGGCCACGATCTGGAAGAACAGATTGGCCTGCTCCTGATTCATCGGCAGATAGCCCATTTCGTCGATGATCAACAGCCGGTACGGATTGACGAAGCGCTTCAACGCGTCAGCCAGCCGATCCTGTCGATGCGCGCTTGAGAGCAGCATCAGCAGATCGGCCGCCGTGATGAAGCGTACCTTGATACCGGCTTGCGTGGCGGCGTACCCGAGGGCGATGGCCAGATGGGTCTTGCCAGTCCCCGATGGACCGAGCAACACCACGTTCTCATGCCGTTCGATGAATGCCAGGCTGGCTAACTCCTGTATCTGCGCCTTCGGCACGCCGGTTGCGGCGGTGAAGTCGAAGTCCTCCAGCGTCTTGATGGCCGGGAAACCTGCCAGCCGAGTTAGCGTCGTGCGCAGGCGTACGAGTCGTGCCGATTGTTCTGCCTTCAACATCGCTTCGAGGAATTCGGTGAAGCTGCTGTCCTGGGTGCTGGCCTGCTGTGCCAGATGCGGCAAGGCGTCAGCCATCGTCGAGAGCTTCAGTTGCCGGCACAGTTCGGCAATGCGTTCATGGGCCAGATTCATGCGGCCACTCCCAGCAGGCGGTCATAGACGGATAACGGGTGCTGTACGGCTTGTGGCCAGTGACTGAAACGTTCACGCAGCGAGGGGCGCTCGGCCGGTAGCGCCGGTGACACCGGCACCGTTAAGCCGGCATACGAAGCCGGCAGCGGTTGCAGTGAGGCGCGCTCCTGGCGCAACTGTTGGCCGGGCTGCAAGCCTGTGGTCCCATGAATGCGGGTGTCGGCCACCTCGCGCAGCCAGCGCTGTACTTCGACGTTGGCGGTGGTGACATCGAGCGTCAGTCCGACCTGCCGCAAGCGCGCCACCAGCGGCACATAAAAGCTGCGGCGCAGGTAACCGTTCATGCGTTCGACCTTGCCCTTGGTCTTGGCGCGGTAGGGCCGGCATAGCTCGGGCACGAAGCCATAGTGACGCGCGAAATCGAGGAAACCCGGCTGAAAGCGATGCTGCTTTGGACCATACGCATCGCGCTCGATGACGACGGTCTTCATGTTGTCGTATAGCGCCCGACGAGGCACACCCCCAAACCAGTCGAAACCATGCGCATGGCAGGCTAGCAGTGTGGCCAATTGCATGTCGCTGACAAACTCGACATAGGCCGCCCGGCTGTAGCCGAGCGTGGCAACGAAGGCATACAGCGGCGCGCCCTTGCGGCGGCTGAATTCGATCCAGTCGACTTGCATCTGGTCGCCCGGCGCAGTCTCGAAGCGCACCAGCGGATCAGGCGCAGGCTGGGGCTTTAAGGTGGCGACGAACTGACGAACGGTCCGCTCAGCGCCGTCAAAGCCCTGCTCGCAGAGCTCGCGCCAGAGCACGGTGGCGGGAATCCAGTCCGGTGCGGCGGCCGCAATGCGTTCGCGCAGATAGTCCTCGAAGGGCGCCAACTTCGAGGGTCGGGTAGTGCGGGGGCGGTAACCCGGCGGCTGTTCAGATTGCAGGTACTTGCGTACGGTATTGACGGAACAACCCAGTTCGCAGGCAATGGCGCGCAGGCTCTTGCCTTGCTTGTGCAGGATCTTGATCTGCATGTAGTCCTCGTATGAAACCATCGCTGCTACAAAAAGCAGCGATTATCCCTGTGGCGAGGTGTATCAATTTCTACTTGCCGGGGTGTGTCAATTTACAAGTGCCGGTGACAAAATCATGCAAGCCGATGGGCTGCTATTCAACGAGGCTGTGCAGATCGCAGCGGAGATTGTCGCTGCGTGCAACGCGGCGGAGTGTGAACGCAGCTACACCAGCGTAGAGGCACATTGGCGGCACATTACGGACGGCGGATTTTAAGTTTGCTGTGTCTGCCTACCTTCAAGTCAGGTGCCCTTGACCTGATCTGAGAAAACTGGTCCTACTTAAATTTTCGTAATCTTATGAAAAGGAGAGTCAGACCTTGCCAAAGAAGCGATTTACTTAAGAAGAGATC
>CALKUR010000104.1 GCA_937996725.1 uncultured Dechloromonas sp.
CTGGCTGGGCTCGGGCCCAAGAACTGGCCTGATGGAAATCACCTTCCCATCAAACGAACCGGGCTCGTCGATCATGCCGGGCAAGGTCAACCCGACCCAGGCAGAAGCTATGCTGATGGTCTGTATTGAAATCATGGGTTCGGACGTCGCCGTTCAGATGGGTGGTGCCGAAGGCAACTTTGAGCTCAATGCCTTCCGCCCAATCATCATCACCAATTACCTGCACTCGGCCCTGATCATGGCGGATATGTGCGATCACTTCCGCAAGTTCATGATTGAGGGTGCTGTGTTGAATGAAGCCCAAATCAAGAAGAACATCGACAACTCGTTGATGATGGTCACAGCACTCTCGCCCGTCATTGGCTACGACAAAGCCTCGGTGATTGCGCATTACGCGCTGGACAAGGGCCTCACCCTCAAAGAGGCTGCGCTGGCTAATGGTGTTTCGGAAGACTTGTACGATAAAGTGATTGTGCCGATTAACATGACCCACCCCGGGTCGGCTGACATACCCGCGAAATAAAGCACCCCACCATGCATGCAGCTAAAGCAGCACTCGCTGCATGTTTGAACTGGCGGAGAATCACGATACCCCAGCCCCCGGTGTCGCCAAAGACTATGGCGGCATTGCGGGCTGGTTTCACGTTGGGCACGCTGGCAGTTATTGCGTTCGCGCTAGGCCTGTTCACGGGTTTTGAAGCAGAGATTGAACAAGCCGGCCGAGCCGGCATGACCGCCGCAGTACTTTCGATTCCGGGCTACGGTGCCGCATTCGCCAAAGGCAATGCCCGCATCGTCGGCTGTCTGCTTGGGGGGCTCGCTTGCGTATTGCTGTTCCTGGCCTTTCCACAAGCGTCTTGGCTTTTTGTCGCAGGCATGTCGCTCTGGACAGGGTTTTGTGCTTTCTGGGGAAGCAAACTCAAATACTTCGCATCCTATGCCGTCATCCTAGCGGGGTGGTCAGCCGCAGTGGTGGCGACTGATGCCATTCATAACCCGCAAGCGGCCATCCAAATCGGTGGTGCACGGATTAGCGTATTTATTATTGGCATCTTGGCGGTCATGTTTGTCTTCGGCATCGCCCACGCCCGCAAAGGCTTTGCCGCATACCTACCACCGTTGAAAGACATGAATGATCGGATCATTCAGCAAATCAAACAGATCATCCTCGTGCCCGCGTCGTATGACCATGTTGACACCATGCGCCATTGGGCCGCCGACATCGAGGCCATGAGCCAGGGGCTGGATTATGCGGGCGCAGAAGACCCGGAGGTGGCCTTACATGCGCGCTCTATCCGTTGCGGTCTGAACGACTTCTTCGCAGACGCGGCTGACCTCAATATACAACTCCAACAAGCTGGGCTCGCGCTTGCTAACACAGCAGATGCACCGCTGCTGCAAGAGATCCAACAAGACTTCATCGCCGCACTTGACGCACGTTTGCAAGAGACCGATACACAGGCCATACAACGTAGTGCTGTCATACGTCAAAAAGTGCTGGATTATTACGCGGCCAACACCAGCGCAGCCGTCGCGCACCGCGCCATGCTGCTCGATCTGGTTATTGCGGCTGGAAAATTGATCAACACCATGAACGTCGTGCGTCGTAGTCGCGAAACACTCAACCAAGACGACGTACGACCACTCAACCGCCCAACTACCACAGGCTATGCGCTTTACACAGCGGCTGCGGTCACCCTCACCATGCTCATCGCGTGGGGCGTGGTCATCGTCAATGAATGGCAGCCCTATGGCGCAAAATTTATCGTGCTTCTGACAATTCTGCTGCTCGTCATCAGCATTACCGAAGACCCAGTTGGAAGAATGAAGAAAATGCTGCCTGGTTGTTTGGGAGGCATGTTTGCCGGACTGATTTGCAATCAAGTCCTGTTGCCGCTGAGCAGCGGGTTTCCCTGGCTGGTGCTCTGCTTCGCAGTGACGATCATTATTCCGGGCTGTTTGCTCCGTGTATTTCCGCGCACCGCCGAAACCGGCAACATGGTTATTACCTTCGGCATCATCCTCAGCATGCCTGACAACCAGATGGTTTACGACTTGCAGTCTTTCTTGAATGACTGTCTTGCGGCCTTTGCTGCCATCGGTCTTGCGCTCGGCAGCGCCTTGATTTTCTTCCCGGGGCGCGCGGCCGAAAAATACCGGCTACTCTCTCGCCATGCCATACAGGACCTGCTGCGCTTGCCCGATCGATTGCGTAGCGACAGCTTCGCCAAGTGGGAGGACTGGCAGCAGGGGCGTGTTATGATCATCAACGGTTTTGCTGACTTGAACGAAACGGTGTTCGCCCAAAAAACCATACGTAACCTACTGATCATGATGCAAATTTCACGCTGCTTTTACAGACAGCATACCGAATTGAATGCTCTAGCGCTTTCATCTGCATCGGGTCGCCTGCTGGAACAGGCCACGTGGTTCTGGGATAAACAATTCGCCAGCCCCATTCGTTTTCAAGTAGTTGCAGAAAAGCTGATCGACTCGCTAGAGGCAGACGCAAAAAACACCCCCGCCAAAGCGATCCCTTTACTCGGCGCTGCCAATGAATGGCGCGTGATCTTGCAGAACAACGCCGTACTTGCCGCGCCGCTATGTTAACGAACGTTAATGTCTATGGCTTCTATATCTCGCCCATTGCAGCGAATGTGGCCGTAACCATCGTATTGTTCTACTTCATACGAAGAATGCTTGCACGACTCGGCATCAATCAACTCGTCTGGCACCCTAATCTCTTCGAAATTGCCCTGTTCTCGATCATTCTCTGTCTCATTACGCTACTCCAGGCGGATGCCTAAGCCATGAATTTCAACTGGAAAAACCGCTTTGAGAGCTGGGTACAGACTGATCGCTCATTGGTGGGTGTATTGATCACCGTGCTGTTTGTGATCATTGCTCTGTACCTCGGTTATGTTCTCTGGATGTTGTACATGCGCTCGCCCTGGACCCGGGACGCCTATGTACGCGCCGAGGTCGCCGATATCGCTACCTCGGGTGTCTCCGGTTATGTCACCGCAATTTACGTTCAGGACAACCAAAAGGTTCACGCA
The DNA here is from genome assembly GCA_937996725.1 of uncultured Dechloromonas sp. Classification (GTDB taxonomy): domain Bacteria; phylum Pseudomonadota; class Gammaproteobacteria; order Burkholderiales; family Rhodocyclaceae; genus Fluviibacter. The sequence continues at coordinate 3,060 of CALKUR010000104.1, forward strand.
GGCGATCTGCTCTTTGAGATTGACAAGGAACGATACAACTACGCGATCAATGAAGCCGAGGCCGTGTACGAAGGCACCCGAAAAAAACTGGCGCTGCAGAAATCACTCGCCAAAATGCGCACCAATGCGCAGGGCGCAGTTTCCGCTCAGGACAAACAAGTCTACGACACCGAAGCCCAATTGGCAGAAGATGCCGTCACCAATGCCAAAGCGGCGCTGGACCTGGCAAAGTACAACCTGTTTCGCACTAAGGTCACCGCCCCCTGCGATGGCTACATGACCAATATGCGGCTGCGTGTCGGCGATTATGCAATATCAGGTCAGCCGCAGATGCAGATCGTGGACAACAGCACTTTCTGGGTCGAGGGCTATTTTGAAGAGGTCAAACTCAAAAACGTCAAAATCGGCGCAAAAGCCACCATCAAGCTGATTGCCTACCCGGAAATTCTGGAAGGTGAAGTCAAGAGCATCGGCCGCGGTGTCTTGAACAAGAACAGCACGCCAGGCTACCAGGGGCTTCAGAATGTTAATCCGATTGATGCCTGGATCCGTCTGGCACAGCGCATTCCCGTTCACATCGCCATCACCCAGGTCCCCGAGGGAGTTCATCTGGCAGCGGGCCTGACGGCCAGCGTCGATGCCGGCCCGGATGCCCAACGCTTAGTGGAGCCACGAACACCGCTCGACTGGATTCAGCGATGGCTCGAATTCAATATCTGAACCGACTTCTGCGGGTGAAGCGTTTCGTCTTATCCGGCATAGGTCTGGGGCTGAGCGCCTGTCTATGCCTCAGCGGCTGCATGACCGGCCCGGATTTCGTGCCGCCCGCTAACGAATCCTTGCCGACCAGTTTTTCACGGCCGGACCTGATGAATCCATCATCGGCCAAACAGACTGATCCACAAACGTCTGACGCCGCACTGCAAGCCGACATCATGCGCTGGTGGGAAGTCTTCGAAGACCCGACCCTCAACCAGATCATGGCGACCGCCATCGAGAACAACTGGGATGTCCTGATCGCCACTCAGCGTATCGAAGAGGCGCGTGCGCGCGCTGTCAACGCCCAGTCCCAGCTGATGCCGCAAGTCTCCTTGCAGCCTTCGGCAGTCCGTCAACAGGGAGGTACCACCGACATCCTGACCGGCTTTGGCATCTACAACACGATTGCCTTGCCCTTAAATGTTACCTGGGAACCCGATGTATTCGGGCAGATACGCCGCAGTACAGAGTCTCAGGTCGCCCGGGTACGTGCCGCTGAAGAAAACCGGCGCAATGTGCTGGTGGCACTCACGGCCGAATTGGCTGGCTACTACAGCAATGTGCGCATGTTCCAGGCGCAGGTCGACTATACCGAGAAGGCCATCGAAGCCTCAAAACGACGCCTGGCACTTAGCCGCGTACTATTAAAACGGGGTCTGGATAGCGACCTGAATTTGGCGCAGTACGAACAGGCTTACGAACTCCAACAGAGCCTGTTGCCACCTTTGAAGGCACAGCGCGATTGGGCGATTTATCAGTGTGCCTTTCTCACCGGCGGCTTTCCGACAGATTTGCAAACCAAGCTTGAAAAGCCCGCGCCTTTGTTGCTGACCCGCAAGCCCTTACCGTCCGCACTCCCCTCGCAGGTTTTGCGCAATCGTCCCGACATCCGCCAAGCTGAACAGGTGCTGGCTGCCTCAACTGCCAATATCGGCGTGGCTGAAGCAGCCTTTATGCCAAACTTCAGCATCCCCCTGGGCACGGGTTATAACACCACCCCGATTGGGATGTTGCTCAATCCGGCCAGCTTCATCTGGAATGTGGCCATCAACATCACCCAACCGCTGTTCACGGGGGGGCGATTGCAAGCAGGGTTAGCCCTCGCCAACGCCACGCGGGAAGCCGACCGACTGGCCTACGAAAAAGCGGTGCGCCAGGCCGTGATGGATGTCGAAAAAGCGCTCACCGGCTTTGACAACTACCGCAAACAGCGTCTCACTCTGCAAGATACAGTCTCGGCACAACAACAGGTTTTTGCCAACAACCAGGTGCTCTATAAGGTCGGCATGCAGCCCGAGTTTCAGTTCCTTCAGTCGCAGATTATGCTGAACGAAAACCGCATCAGCCTAGCGCAAGCGCAGAATCAGGAGGCCGTACAGCTAATCACTCTGTACAAGGCGATGGGTGGCGGATGGCAATGGGCCGCACCCAGCGCACGATCGCCGCTCGACGATGGCATGACGACGGCCGGCACCTTGCAGCAAATCATCAATGACAACCTAGGCGCCAGAACCGCGCCATCACAAGCCACTGCAATACCAGTGGCAGCCCAGAAGCCCTAAGCGCTCGGCGTTATCCTTTTTTAGCGGCCGGTTTACGTGGCGCCGCCTTACGCGGTGCGGCCTTCGGCGTGCTCTTTGATGGTGCCTTACGGGGAGACAGTTCAAAGTTGAATGCTGGCGCATTCGGGTTCGACATAGGGTCCGGCTTGTCTGAAGTGAATCGTTCTTTACGATGAACGTCGTAAGTCACGAAGTTCACACCTTTGCTCGGTATTTTCAGGCAGTCAGGTTCTGCGAGTGTTTTAGCCACATCGGCCAGGCCATCACCCCAGTGGCGGACCATGCTTTCCGTACTGAATTCGCAGTCTTTGTAGTGGCCTTCATGTCCCTTGTTCTGATAGATCAGCTGGATCACATTGGTGCTCGCGCCCATTGCTTCTTTTTCAATTTGCTCAAAGAATGGGTCGGCGTCACGCACCGATTCGGGAATCCGGTCCAGCGTATCCAACAAGCGCTGACGCATCACATGAATCGCTCGCACGGCATCGGTAATAATTCGCGTCCGGCTCGAATACTGGATATCTTTCTGGCGTTCACTCACTTCCAGAATATTGGTCGGTATCTTGCCGCGGGCACTCCACAGATCTACTTGGAAAATGAGCGTGTCGACACGCTCATTTTCGGTGAGTATGTATAGCAGCGGCGTATTCGACACACAGCCGCCGTCCCAGTAATACTCGCCGTCGATCTCCGTCGCCGGGAAGCCAGGGGGCAACGAACCCGACGCCATCACATGCTCCGGGCCAATCTTCATATAGCGATTATCAAAGTAGACAAAGTTGCCGGTACCCACATTCGTAGCGCCCAACGATAAACGCAGGCTGTCTTTGTGGTTGATGCGGTCAAAATCCACCAGCCGCTCCAGCGTGCTTTTCAGCGGTGCCGTATCGTAAAAACTGACCTGGCTTGGCGTGCCAAAGCCAGGCGCAAAAGGACGCGGGTAGAAAAATTCGTTCTGGCCTTCCATGATCGCCATAGCCGCCGAATACGAACCCAGTGTTTTATTCAACATCTGATCAAACATCTGATGGAACGATTCCATCCCGAAATCCATCAGATTCAAAGCATCGGCCGCAATGCGTGCCGACATCGAGGGGGGACGACAAACGGTATCCCAGAACTCGTGCATACGTTCCACGCGTTTTTCCGGCGGGTTACCCGCCACAATGGCGGAATTAATGGAACCGATCGAGATCCCGGCCAACCATGTGGGCTCAATTCCTGCCTGAGCCAGCCCTTCATAAGCGCCACACTGGTAGGCACCAAGCGCACCGCCGCCCTGGAAAATCAGAACTGTTTCTTTATAAGGTGGCAAATGGATCTTTTTCATGCAAGGATTCCTGAGCGAGCGATCAAATTAATAGCAGATTAACGTAGCGATTCTAGCCTGGTTTCATCCGTTCTTAGTCATTTCTTTCGGCTAGAAATGCTAGACTAATTCCCTCAAAAATTGCAAAACCAATTACCCCATCAAAGGATCCCTATGTCGCTCAAAGGAAAAGTCGCTCTCGTTACTGGCGCTGCCAGTGGTATTGGCCGCGAATGCGCGCTGAACATGGCCGCCAAAGGTGCCAAGATCGTGATCGCCGACCTCAGCCTGGAACAAGGCAATAAAGTCGTTGATGAAATCAAACAAGCTGGTGGTGAGGCCATGGCCGTGAGCATGGATGTCTGCAGCCAAGACCAAGTCAACGCCGGCATCGACGCCTGCGTCAAAGCCTTCGGTGCCATCGATATCCTCGTTTCCAACGCAGGCATCCAGATTGTGCACCCAATCGAAGAGTTTCCCTTCGCTGACTGGAAGAAGCTGCTCGCCATTCACCTCGATGGCGCATTCCTCACCACACAAGCCGCGATTAAGCACATGTACGCTAAGGGCGGTGGCCGCATCATTTACATGGGCTCGGTGCACTCGCATGAGGCCTCCAAGCTCAAAGCTGCCTACGTTACCGCCAAGCATGGCCTGCTCGGCCTCGCTCGCGTCGTGGCTAAGGAAGGTGGTCCGCATGGCGTGAGCGCCAACGTGGTTTGCCCGGGTTTTGTACGTACGCCAATGGTTGACAAACAGATCCCGGAACAAGCGGCCGAGCTGCATATCACTGAGCAGGAAGTCGTCAAAAACGTAATGCTCAAAGACACCGTGGACGGTGAATTCACCACCACGGCCGACATCGCCGAAACCGTTGCCTTCCTGGCCGGCTTTGATACGACCGCCATCAACGGCCAATCGATCATCGTCAGCCACGGCTGGTTCATGCAGTAAGGTATTCACGGCAAAAAAAGGCGAGGCTCGTTCCTCGCCTTTTATATTTGGCTAGAACTTCCACTCCTAAAGGAAAGTTAAACATGGACGAAAAAACCATTCGTGAGCAGGCGTTCGCCATGCCATTCTGCAGCCCTGCTTACTCAAAAGGGCCGTTCCGTTTTTATAACCGAGAAACCTTTTCGGTCACGTTCCGGACTGACCCTACGGTCCTCCGTGAAATTGTTCCTGAGCCGCTGACCATTGGCGACCCACTGGTCACGTTTGAAGTCATCAAGATGCCTGACTCCTGCGGCTTCGGTGATTACAACGAAGCAGGCATGGAGATCGCTGTTATCGGGCCAGATGGCAAACATGGCAGCTACACGCACATGCGTTTTTTGGATGACGAGGCACCCACTGCAGGCGGTAGAGAAATCTGGGGTTACCCCAAAAAGATCGCAAGCCCGAGCATGACCGTTGAAAGCGACGCGTTAGTCGGTCGACTCAAGTATGGGTCTGTAGACGTTGCCGTTGCAACAATGGGTTACAAGTACTCGATGTTGGATCTTGCTGAGGAACAGAAGAAAACGGCAGCCACCCCATGCTATCTGCTCAAAATCATTCCAAACCCGGACAATACGCCCGCCATCTGTCAGCTCGTGCGCTACCACTGTTCTGACGTCGTGATGAAAGGCGCTTGGACAGGCCCGGCAGATGTTGAGTTCTTCCGGCACGTGTTAGCACCGCTTGCAAAAGTTCCTGTGCTTGAGATTGTCTCTGCCAAACACGTACTTTGTGACCTAACTCTAGGTGCAGGCGAGATCTGCCACGACTATTTGAAATCGGAATAATCCGCGCAATCTGTTACGGCCAAGTCCGCCCATCTGGCGATCTCTGCAACAACCCAAAGGCGAGGATGCGTCCTCGCCTTTTTTACGTCCTGAAATCAGGACGATCAAGATTTACCCCCGCCAACTTAGAGGAGTACACTGACCACTCTGCACCAAAAAGCGAGGCGTCGTATGCATAGCCATATCCGAATGGGCGTCGTGTGGGGCTGTTTTCTGGCCACCCTGCATCTGGCTTGGTCGCTGCTCGTATTGACTGGCTTAGCGCAGCCCTTGGTCAATTTCATTTTCTGGTTACACATGCTGAGCGTGCCCGTTCAAGTGCAGCCCTTTGAACTCGGCATCGCCGCATTGCTGGTCGGCGTAACCTGGTGCGTCGGCTTCGGTTTCGGCTTCGTTTTTTCCATCTTCTGGAAGGCCGGACTACGAAGTCATCGTCCGATTTATTAACGACGCCAACGGGGTCGATGTATGCATGAAATGATGATCAACACCTGGGACTTCGGCATGCCCATGGTCACCATGTGGTTGATGATGATCGTCGCGGTCGCGCTGTACTTTATGCCCACCATCGTGGCGGGCTATCGTCGGCACAGCAGCCTCTTCCTGATTCTCGTGCTCAACGTGCTGCTCGGTTGGACGATGTTGGGCTGGCTGTTATTGCTGATCTGGGCCTGCCTTGGCGATTCTCATACGATCTGGGGGCGTCCCGCAGAGAAAAAATGTCCTTACTGCGCCGAGTACATCAAAGCCGAGGCCATCAAGTGTAAGCACTGTGGCTCTGATCTGGCCAAACAGGAAACCCTTCAAAACGGAACGGCCTCCATCGCTGGAGGCCGCTGAAATGCTGGTGGTGATGGGCAGAATTGAACTGCCGACCTATGGGTTATGAATCCATCGCTCTAACCAACTGAGCTACATCACCACAAGGGGCATGATTCTATGCGCCAGGGCCACGTTTCGTCAAGCCAGAAGCCCGTCCTCACGGGGCCAAGTGTATAATTTGCCTTGATTTTTACCGCTTTTCCCCCATATCCCGCGCATGACTCAAGCCACCCCCGATACGCTTTCCCCGCCGTCTAGCGACACCCCGGCCCCAACACGCCCGAAGAAGGTGTTTATCAAGACCTTC
>CALKUR010000105.1 GCA_937996725.1 uncultured Dechloromonas sp.
AGATTTACGTGGCAGTAAAAAACCGAGTTTGTCTTTAAATACGTAACCCACAAAACTACTGCCATCCAAACCAGACTGAGGCAACTCAGCATCCCAGCGATAGCGAACGCCGATCACTTCCATTGCGCGGTTGATCAATTCTTCTGATTTGCCAGTAACAGTGTCTGCAAAGCGATCAGAAACACGGGCGATATAAGAACGGCCTGCTTGAAACATGCTCTCTTTAGGAACAGCCGCTTCAGCTGATGCCTCAACTACAGGATCGGCTGCATGGGCAGCTACGCAAATGAATGCGCCCAGGCCAAAGCCCAGGAGTTTAGAAAGCAGTGCTTTTTTCAGTGACATCGAACCAGTTTAACAAAGAACCTGCAATTCACCAAGTGCCGCGTATTGATATAAGTCTTTGTTTATAAAGGTAAATTTACTCAAAATGGGGTCAAATGCACCAATTTTGACCATTTGAGCGGGTTTTTGCCCTCTCCTTCCCCCAGCCTGAAATCAACTCAGGTTAGCTCAGCGGCCGCAAAAAGCTCTTTGGTGTAGATCTGACGAGGGTGCTTAATCAGGGTTTCGGTATCACCAAACTCCACCACTTTGCCACCTTTGAGAACCATGACCTCATGCGACATCGCCCGAATCACTGCTAAATCATGACTAATCATCAGATAGGCCAAGTTGTATTTCTTCTGCAATTCAGTCAGAAGCGCTAGGACTTGCTTTTGAATCGAGACATCTAAAGCAGAAGTGGGCTCATCCAGAACCAAAATTTGTGGGCGCAAAATGAGCGCGCGTGCAATTGCAATGCGTTGACGCTGCCCACCGGAAAGGAAAGTTGCTTCGTCCAGGTGAATCAGGATGGCGTAGTAGACCACTCCACTAAGACCACCGACAGTGGCTGGGCGCAGGAAATAGCCCTGGACATTGAGCTTGCAACGGCAATGTGCCCGCATTGCAGCATCCTGCTGGTGGAAGCCAAATCCAGCGCCTTCGCAGACCTAAACTCCGCAGTGGCGACCGCCGCCGCATTCAAGGGAGTAACCGCCATCAGCAACTCGTACGGCGGCCCCGATGTCGCGGAAACGAAGCAGCCGGCCTACGCAGCAGCGGCAGCGGCCGGCATACCGGTAGTTGCCTCTTCCGGCGATAGCGGATACGGCGTCAGCGCCCCAGCCAGTTTCAGCAGCGTTATCGGTGTTGGCGGAACCTCGCTGACAACGGAGCCCTCCTACCGCTGGGCATCGGAAACCGCCTGGAGTAAGGGTGGATCAGGCTGCAGCGCGCTCAATCCTCGCCCGACCTGGCAGGATTCTGCGATCACCGACTGCGCTGGTAAACACGTTGTAGATGTGGCAGCGGTAGCCGATCCGGCAACCGGCGTGGCCGTCAGCTTTGAGGGGCAGTGGTATTCGTTCGGCGGTACCAGCGCTGCCGCGCCAATCGTGGCCGCAATCTTCGGAATGAAAGCGAATCACGGTGGCAGCCCGGGCGCATACCTTTGGGCGAATCGAGCGCTGCTCCACGATGTGACCACCGGCAGCAATGGCCGCTGCCTAACTGCTAGTTACTGCAACAGCGGCGATGGCTACGATGGGCCCACCGGCTGGGGAACACCAATGGGTGGCGGAGCATTTTGACCCAGCAGTCAATAACCGATTAAACAAAAATGCCCTCGGAGAAATCCGAGGGTTTTTTGTAGCTGAGGCGGGACTCGAACCCGCGACCCCACGATTATGAGTCGTGTGCTCTAACCACCTG
>CALKUR010000106.1 GCA_937996725.1 uncultured Dechloromonas sp.
GAGGCGCCGATCAGGGCGGGAATGTCGGAATCGACTTCCGGGTTGATCGACATCACGGTGGCGACGACCTGGACTTCGTTATAGAAACCTTCCGGGAACAACGGACGCAGCGGACGATCGATCAGACGCGAGGTCAGCGTTTCCTTTTCCGAAGGACGGCCTTCGCGCTTGAAGAAGCCACCCGGGATCTTACCGGCGGCATAGGTCTTCTCGACATAATCAACGGTCAGCGGGAAAAAGTCCTGGCCCGGCTTGGCCTTCTTGGCACCCACCACGGTCACCAGAACAACGGTGTCGTCATAGGTGACCATGACCGAGCCGCTGGCTTGACGGGCCACATGGCCGGTTTCCAGGGTCAGGGTGTGGGCACCGTACTGAATACTTTCACGTGCGATCTCAAACATACTCATTGATTTCTCTTCCTCTCAACAATCAACATAACAACACGACAATAACTACAACAAAAACAAAACGGGCGCCCTCTCCTGAGAACGCCCGTTAAGTTCAAACAGCGGTCACGTAATTACTTACGCAGACCCAGACGACCGATCAGCGCACGATAGCTATCGAGATTGGTGCGCTTCAGGTAATCCAGCAGCTTACGACGACGGCTCACCATGCGCAGCAGACCGCGACGCGAGTGATGGTCCTTCGAGTGTTCTTTAAAGTGCGGGGTCAGATCGTTAATGCGTGCAGTCAGCAGCGCAATCTGAACTTCGGACGAACCGGTGTCGCCCTGGCCACGTTGGTAATCGGCAACGATAGCCGCTTTGTTTTGAGCATTTAGCGTCATATCAAACTTTCCTTTAAGTGACAGATGCGCCCCAGTTTGAGAGAGCTACATCCAGGTTTCCCCTTGTTTGGGGTTGGATTCATCACCGGACGACTTTGCCCAGCGACAAGCGAAGGCAAGATTGTATCAGCATTTCTCGGCCGATACCAAACGAATTGGCTGAATTTTCAGGGGGTTGTCCGGGTTTGATGGGTCCGGGCTGATCTCGGCGACGCCCAGAAACCGCCCCTGCACCAGCAGCCGGCACTGGCCGGCGGTCGGCAGGCGTTGCCCCGCTTCGGCCTGACACGGGTTGCCGTGACGGCAACGCAGCATCTGAGCCTCGGTCAGCTCGACGACGGGTAGGTCTTGCACCAGAAAATCGACGGGTTGCATAAGGTCGGCAGCTTGCAGAGCGCCGGCGGTAATAGGTGATATTGCAGCGACGCCCTGATGCAGCGCTTCGGGCGACACACAGCCTTGCAGCGTGACGGCACCCACCTGCGTGCGGCGCAAGGCAATGAGGTGCGCCAGACTGCCGGCGGCAATGGCCATATCTTCGGCCAGCGTGCGGACGTAGGTGCCTTTGCTACAGCGAACACGCAGCGTGGCAGTGTGCACCTGCCCTGCCGCGTTCTGTTCGAAGTTGAGCCAGGCCAGTGCGTGAATGCTGATTTGGCGTGGCGCGCGTTCGACCTCGACGCCCTGGCGTGCCAGTTTGTAGAGCGGCTGACCATCGCGCTTGAGCGCAGAATACATGGGGGGAATCTGGCTGATCGGACCCATGAACTGCGGGCAAACAGCTTCGAGCTTGGCCACGGTGGGCAGCTCGGCGGTTTCTTCAATGACTGTACCGGTCAGATCGGCCGTATCGGTCTTTTGGCCGAAACGAAGCGTGGCTTCATAGGTTTTATCGGCATTGAGCAGATCGGCAGAGAACTTGGTAGCTTCGCCGAGGCAAAGCGGCAGTACGCCAGTAGCGAATGGGTCGAGCGTGCCGGTGTGGCCGCCCTTCTCTGCCGCGAGCAGACGGCGTACCCATTGCAATGCACCGTTGGAGGTGACGCCTACCGGTTTGTCGAAGAGGATGACGCCATCGATGGCACGCCAGCCGCTATGGCGCGGCAGATCCGGCAATACACGATCCGACAAGAGATTAACCTGCGTTGTTAGATTGCGCGGGCTCGTCGTCGGCATCGTCGGCCGAACGGGCGACGGCGGTATCGATCAGCGACGAGAGGCTGATACCGCGCTCGACCGAAGTGTCGTACACAAAGTGTAGTTCGGGCACGGTGCGCAGCATGAGCTGACGCGACAGTTCGTGACGCAGAAAACCCGATGCACGTTTCAGACCCTGGGCCAGCGCATCACGTTCGCTTTCGGCGACCAGCGCGGTGTAGAAGATCTTGGCGTGGGAGTAATCAGGCGTGACTTCAACGGCCGTAATGGAGACCTGCTGCACACGCGGATCGCGGAGTTCGGCGCGGATCAACTCGGACAGATCGCGGCGGATTTGCTCCGCCACCCGATCTGTCCGGGCGAAACCACGCTGTTGTCCGCGGGCCATGATTAGAGCGTCCGGGCGACTTCCAGAATTTCGTAGGCTTCCAGCTTATCGCCCACCTGGATGTCGTTGAAGTTCTTGACCGACAGACCGCACTCGAAACCTTCGCGCACTTCTTTGACGTCGTCTTTGAAGCGGCGCAGCGAATCGAGTTCGCCATCATGCAGCACGATGTTGTCGCGTAGCAGACGGACACGGCAGTTACGCTTGACGATGCCTTCCAGCACCATACAACCGGCCACGGCACCAATCTTCGGTACACGGAAGATTTCGCGGATCTCGACCAGACCCAGCGTTTCTTCCTTGCGTTCCGGCGACAGCATGCCCGACAGTGCAGCGCGGACTTCGTCGACGGCGTCGTAGATCACGTTGTAGTAACGGATATCGACATCCATGCCTTCGGCGATCTTCCGGGTGTTGGCATCGGCACGCACGTTGAAGCCGATGATGACGGCCTTCGAGGCAGATGCCAGATTGACGTCGCTTTCGGTAATGCCACCGACGGCGGCGTGAATGACGTTGACGCGGACTTCGTCGGTCGACAGCTTTTGCAACGACTGCACCAGCGCTTCTTGCGAACCCTGAACGTCGGCCTTGATGATGAGCGGCAGCGATTTGACTTCGCCTTCGGTCATCTGTTCCATCATCGATTCCAGCTTGTTGGCCTGTTGACGCGCCAGCTTCACTTCGCGGAACTTGCCCTGACGGAACAGCGCGATTTCGCGCGCCTTACGTTCGTCGGCCAACACCATGGCGTCTTCGCCGGCGGCCGGCACTTCAGACAGACCGAGAATTTCCACCGGGATAGACGGACCCGCCGCATCGATACCCTTGCCGTTTTCATCCAGCATGGCGCGCACGCGACCGAAAACCGAACCGGCCAGCACAACGTCGCCCTTGTTGAGCGTGCCCTGTTGCACCAGCATGGTGGCGACCACACCGCGACCCTTGTCGAGGCGGGCTTCGATGATCAGACCCTTGGCCGGGCTTTCGACCGGTGCGGTGAGTTCCAGCACTTCGGCCTGCAGCAGCACTTGCTCGAGCAGCTCGTCGATGCCCTGACCCGACTTGGCCGATACCGGCACGAAGGGCGAATCGCCGCCGTACTCTTCCGGCACGACTTCTTCAGTGACCAATTCCTGCTTAACGCGGTCGGCGTTGGCTTCAGGTTTATCAATCTTGGTAATCGCCACAACGATCGGCACGCCGGCCGCCTTGGCATGGTGAATGGCTTCACGCGTCTGCGGCATCACGCCGTCATCGGCAGCGACGACCAGAATCACGATATCCGTAGCCTTGGCACCACGCGCACGCATGGCCGTAAAGGCTTCGTGACCCGGGGTGTCGAGGAAGGTGATCATGCCGCGCGGCGTTTCCACGTGGTACGCGCCGATGTGCTGCGTAATGCCACCGGCTTCGCCACTGGCAACGCGGCTACGACGGATATAGTCGAGCAGCGACGTTTTACCGTGATCGACGTGACCCATGACGGTCACGACCGGGGCACG
>CALKUR010000107.1 GCA_937996725.1 uncultured Dechloromonas sp.
CGGCGCCAGAACCTAAATCTGGTGCGTCTACCAATTTCGCCACCTGGGCAGCAGCTTGTGACCCGCGATTCTAGCAGATCTGCAGCTTTTTAACGGGCGGCTATACTGCAACTATGTCGTCTAATCCCACAATTTCTCCCACACTGGCTGCAGAAGATCACTACGAGAACTTCCCCGTAGCCTCGTTGCTGCTGCCCCGTCACCTACGAGAACCGGTGATGGCAATCTACCGTTTTGCCCGTGCCGCCGACGATATTGCCGATGAAGGGTATGCCAGTTCGGCGGAACGGCTTGAACGCCTACAAGCCTACGAAGCTGCATTAACAAACATTGCGACCGGGCGATCACTGACTGACGAGCTGGCACCGATTTTCCAGCCGTTGCGAGAGCTACACGTCCGCATCGGGCTCCCTCTGGCACCCTGCCATGCCCTGCTCTCAGCCTTTATGCAGGATGTACGTCAGACGCGCTATGCCACGTACCCAGCATTACTGGATTACTGCATCCGGTCGGCCAACCCGGTTGGGCATCTTATGCTGTTTCTGTTTGAGGCCGATACCCCGCAAAACCGCATGATGTCGGACGCCATCTGTACTGCACTACAACTCACCAATCACTGGCAGGATATTGCCATTGACGCCGGCAAAGGCGCTGATGGACGCATTTATCTGCCTCAGGACGAACTAGCACTCTGGGACTATAACGATGTGGATGTTCTTTCGGGCAATTGTGCCCGAAAGAACCCTGAGCGCTGGGCAGAGTTCATGGCTTTCCAGACGTCACGCGTAGGTGCGCTATTCGACATGGGTCGTGGCCTACCGGTCGTTCTGGGCTGCCAATCCTGGCGGATTGGCCAGGAACTTCGCCTGACTATTGCGGGCGGTCGGCGGATTCTGCAGAAGATTGATGCCGTGCGTGGCAATGTGTTCGATCATCGACCGACGCTCAAATGGACAGACTGGCTGCGGCTCTTGTTGGCAGCCTAGTACAATTGCACGCATGAACGTTCACGATTACTGCCAGCAGAAGGTGGCCGATAGCGGCACTTCGTTCTATTACGCCTTTCTGTTCTTACCTGCAGAGAAGCGCCGCGCAATCCACGCGCTGTACGCTTTCTGCCGTGAGGTGGATGACGTGGTCGACGAATGTGAAGACCCTGCAGTGGCTGTGGCGAAACTGAGCTGGTGGCGGCAAGAGGTCGCACTGCTGGAGCATGGCAGCCCCACACACCCGGTCATGATCGCCCTCAAGGAAGTACGCCAGAAATTTGATCTGCCGTTGGAGTATTTCAACGAAATTATCGACGGCATGGCGATGGATCTGGAATACAGCCGTTACCCGGATTTCAAATCCTTGTCGCTGTACTGCTACCGCGTTGCCGGCGTTGTCGGCCTACTCTCTGCTGAGATCTTCGGCGTGACCGATCGGAAAACACTGCGTTACGCCACCGAACTTGGTACCGCACTCCAGCTCACTAATATCATCCGCGACGTGGGTGAAGACGCGCGCCGTGGCCGAATCTATATCCCGGTGGATGAACTGCAAGAGTTCAACGTGCCGGCCGCCGACATCATGAACGCGCGGGAAACGTCCGAGTTCCAGGCGTTGATGGCCTTCCAGGCTGAACGCGCGCAAGGCTATTACAGGTCGGCGCTGGACACCCTGCCCGCCGCCGATTGTTCGGCACAACGTCCGGGGCTGATCATGGCGGCGGTGTACCGCACGCTACTCGACGAGATTACAAAGGACGGCTTTCAGGTGCTAAAGCAGAAGACGGCTCTGCCGCCGCTGCGCAAGCTGTGGATTGCCCTGAAGACCTGGTTTAAGTACTAATGTCGCGCGACGAGGTACCGCGGCCATCGGTAGCGATCATCGGTGCCGGCTGGGCCGGTCTGGCTTGTGCGCTCAAACTCGCTCGGGCAGGTTATCAACCCATCGTATTTGAATCGGCCTCCGAAGCCGGCGGGCGGGCACGCCGCGCCAAACTCGACGACACCTTTCGGGATAATGGACAGCATTTGATGCTGGCGGGTTGCCAGGCACTGGTGGCGCTCTATAACGACATCGGACTGGCGTTGCCCCGTGTGCCGTTTGCTTACAGCGATGGCGTTCGTAACCTATCGCTCGCCAATCGCCGGGGCCGGCTTGGGTTGCTACAGGCCTTGCTTACCGCTAGTTTTAGCAGGCGAGAGTGCTGGTCGATACTGCGCACCCTGCTCGGCTTACAGCTGCGCGGGTGGCAGGCATCCAATGACCAAACCGTGGCGCAATGGTTGCAGACGCAGGGACAGCCCACATCATTGATTGAGCACTTCTGGACTCCTCTGGCGCTGGCCATACTCAACACACCGATCAACCAGGCGGCCATGGCCCGCCTAGCCCCGGTATTGCGAGATACGCTGGGCGCTGGCGCTAAGGCGTTATCGATTCTCCAGCCTACGGCTGACCTGAGCTGCAGTGTAGTGACACCCTTGGTGAACGCGATTGCCTCGTATGGTGGCCGGGTACAGTGTGGGCAACGCGTCAAGGTGGTGGATGTATTGCCCGATGGCGACTATGCGGTCACGCTGCAACACTCGGAAGAACCGCAGCGCTTTAACCACATCGTAATAGCCGTACCGCCGTGGGCATTGACCCACATTGATTTGCCTTTTCATACAACCGGCGTGGCCGACCGATTTG
>CALKUR010000108.1 GCA_937996725.1 uncultured Dechloromonas sp.
GGGTTTTATCGACCCCACGGGCGTAGATCATGATTTGCTGGGGCAGGGGCTGAAGAAGGCGATCTATAACTACATGCATGGTATCGGCCTGGATCTGGATGTGCGCGAGTGGTTTGATCTGCCTCCTGAATTACCCAGAAAGCTGGTGCCCAAAACGACGGTGCCGAAACTGAAGGTTGCTAAAGCCCTAGGCTTTATTTAGCTTGTACCGCCTGGTGCCGCGGACAGGAGACGAGGTGATCGTTGACCATACCACTGGCCTGCATGAAAGCGTAACAGATGGTAGGGCCGACAAATTTGAATCCGGCCTTTAGTAGGGCTTTGCTCATGGCAATGGCCTCCGGCGTACTGGTGGGGATCTCGGCCATGCTTCGCCAAGCGTTTTGAATGGGGTTGCCATTCACAAACTGCCAGAGAAAATCACTGAAAGATTCGCCCCTTGCCTTGATGGCCAGATAGGCCTGGGCGTTGAGGATGGTCGCAGCGACCTTCGCGCGGTTGCGGATGATGCCGGGGTCGGCCAGCAGGGCGGCAACTTTGGTGTCGTTGTAACGGGCAATCACGTCAGGCTCGAATCCATCAAACACTAAACGATAATGTTCGCGTTTCTTGAGAACGGTGGACCACGATAACCCTGCTTGTGCACCTTCAAGGATGAGCAGTTCAAACAATGCACGGTCGTCTCTCAGCGGCAGGCCCCATTCTTCATCGTGATACTGCCGATACAGGTCGAACCCCGTGCACCAGGGGCAAGGCGCTGCTGACTTAGTTGAGTTCTGCGGCATAAGTTTCAGGACTAAAACCGACAAGCAGTTTCTTACCGGTATCGAGCACCGGGCGTTTGATCATGCTCGGGTATTGAATCATCAAGCGATGCGCTTTGGTCTGATCGACATCGGTGCGCTCGGCATCAGTCAGCTTCTTCCACATCAGCCCACGCGTGTTGAGCAACGTTTGCCAGCCAGCCCGTTTAATCCAGTCGGCTAGGTGGCTTTCGGCCACCCCCGCTTTTTTGTAGTCGACGAAGGTGTACTCGACGTCGTTGGCTTCGAGCCAGGCAAAGGCCTTCTTCATCGTGTCGCAGTTCTTGATGCCGTAAACCGTGATCATGGTGCGTCCTTATTTCTTCAGTTTGGCGAAAGCGGCTGCCATGGCGTTGTTGACCGGCGGTGCGCTCTGACGGTTAGGCTTGCCGGACGCCGCAGGTCGTTGGTGGGTTGACCGATTGCCGGATGGCGCTTGTTCGTGGCGCTCACGCTTCGGCGCTGTTTCATCAGAGAGGCGCATGGTTAACGCAATGCGCTTACGCGGTAGATCGACTTCTAGAACTTTCACGCGCACCACCTGACCAGCCTTGACCACATCGTGGGGGTCTTTGACATAGGTGTTTGAGAGCGCGGAGATATGTACGAGGCCATCCTGGTGAACGCCGATATCCACAAAGGCCCCAAAAGCGGCGACGTTAGTCACCACACCCTCGAGGAGCATGCCGGGCACCAGATCCTTGACCTCGTTGATCCCCTCGGCAAAGCTGGCGGTCTTGAATTCCGGGCGTGGGTCGCGCCCGGGTTTTTCCAATTCCTTGAAGATGTCTTGCACAGTGGGTAACCCGAATCGGTCATCGGTGTATTGGCTGGCGCTGAGCGCACGCAGCACGCTGTTGTTGCCCATCACGTCTTTAATCGGTAGCTTGATGTCGGCGAGGATCTTTTCAACGACGGGATAGGCTTCAGGGTGAACGGACGATGCGTCGAGCGGGTTGTCGCCGCCGCGAATGCGTAAAAAGCCGGCGGCCTGTTCGAAAGTCTTGTCGCCGAGACGCGGTACGCTGAGCAGTTCCGCGCGTGTCTTGAAGGCACCGTGCGTATCGCGGTAACCGACGATATTACTGGCTAGCCCAGCATTCAGACCTGAGATACGGGTCAGCAAGGGAGCAGAGGCAGTATTCACATCGACGCCCACGGCATTCACGCAGTCTTCGACCACGGCATCCAGGCTGCGCGCTAGTTTGAGCTGCGACACGTCATGCTGATACTGGCCAACGCCGATCGACTTGGGTTCGATCTTGACCAGCTCGGCCAGAGGATCCTGCAGTCTGCGTGCGATCGACACCGCACCGCGTAGCGATACATCGAGCTCCGGGAACTCATGGGCAGCGAGTTCGGAAGCCGAGTAGACCGAAGCGCCGGCTTCAGAGACGACGATCTTTGCCATCTTCAATTCCGGGAATTGCTTCAGAGTGTCGACCACCAGCTTATCGGTCTCGCGGCTGGCGGTCCCGTTGCCAATCGCCGCCAGCGTGACGTTGAAGCGTTTGGCCAGCGCGGCAAGTGTGGTGATGCTGCCCGCCCAGTCGCGGCGGGGTTCATGTGGGTAGATGGTCTCGGTCGCCAGCAGTTTGCCGGTAGCATCAACCACGGCGATCTTGCAGCCGGTGCGGATGCCCGGGTCAATCCCCATGGTCACATGGTGCCCGGCAGGGGCGGCGAGGAGTAGATCCTTCAGGTTTTTGCCGAAGATACGGATCGCTTCTTCTTCGGCACGTTCGCGCAGTTGGCCGACCAGATCGAGTTCTAGGTGTAGAGCCAGTTTGACACGCCAGGTCCAGCGTACGGTGTCATTGAGCCATTTATCCGCGGGGCGGTTGAGTTGCTTCACGCCAAAACGGTTGGCGATACGTTGTTCACAGGGATTCGGCGCGGAACTCGGTGCTTCCTGGTCGAGTTCGCTATCGAGCACCAAAGAGACTTGCAGAAAACCTTCATTACGTCCACGCAACAGGGCCAGCGCACGGTGCGATGGCATGGCGTTGAGCGGTTCGTGGAAATCGAACCAGTCGCGGAACTTGGCACCTTCGGTTTCTTTGCCTTCAACCACCTTCGAACGCACCATACCGTGTTCGGTCAGATATTCGCGTAGTTGACCGACCAGTTCCGGGTCTTCGGCGAAACGTTCCATCAAAATCTGGCGTGCGCCATCCAGCACGGCTTTGGTATCGGCAAAACCGGCATCGACGTTGAAATATTTTTCGGCCTCGGCTTCCGGGTTGAGTTCCGGGTTGTCGAGCAGAGTATCGGCCAGTGGCTCAATGCCGGCTTCGCGGGCAATTTGTGCTTTAGTGCGGCGCTTCTGTTTGTAAGGTAGGTACAAATCTTCCAGTCGTTGCTTGGTTTCGGCAGCATCGATATCAGCCTTGAGCTCTGGGGTCAGTTTCCCTTGCTCTTCAATCGAGGCAAGGATGCTCTTGCGGCGATCTTCCAGTTCGCGCAGGTAGATCAGACGTTCTTCTAGATTACGTAATTGCGTATCGTCCAGTCCGCCGGTGACTTCTTTACGGTAACGAGCAATGAAAGGCACGGTGGCGCCTTCATCGAGTAGTTGTATCGCAGCCAATACCTGGGCGGTTTTGACATTCAATTCGGTGGCGATTTGTTCTTCAATGATCAGAGGCATGGCAAACCAAATGCAAACGCCGCCGTAAGCGGCGCGCTGTAATGAAAGTTAATCGGAAAAGTTATTGGGTGGGCTGCGAGAGCCAGACACACTTACCGCCGGATTCTTTCTGAATCTGTTCGAGAACCTGTTGGTGCGCCTGCAGATCGGCGTCGTTGGCGCTGAGCACTTTAAGTTGCCCGAGTCCTGTGCTGTCGCTGTTGAATGCGATGCTTTGCGCGCTTTCCTCAAATACCATGGAAAGCCCATCCTGACCTCGGGTCATCATCAGATATACATCGGCCAGCAGTTCCGCATCGAGTAGCGCGCCGTGTAGATTGCGATGCGAGTTATCGATTTCCAGACGTTCACATAAGGCATCCAGGCTATTGCGTTTGCCCGGGTAGTTGTCGCGCGCCATCTTCAGTGTGTCGGTGACGCTCTCACAGAAGGTCGTGACCGCCGGTTTGCCTAATAGATCGAGCTCGGCATTCAGGAATCCAACGTCGAAGGGCGCATTATGAATGACGAGCTCGGCCCCATCGATGAAATCGAGAAAACTGTCCGCGATATCCGCAAAGCGGGGCTTATCCGCCAGAAATTCGCGCGAGATGCCGTGAACAGCCTGTGCGCCTTCATCGATATCGCGATCCGGATTAATGTACTGATGAAAGTGCCGGTTGGTCAGTCGTCGATTAACGACTTCAACGCCGGCTACTTCGATGATGCGATGCCCCTGACGGGGATCCAGGCCGGTGGTTTCGGTATCGAGAATAATCTGGCGCATGATGCTTTCTTGAGGGTTTCTCTGATTTTACAGGCTTTGCAGTTCGTCGATGCCGCGATTGGCGAGGGCGTCCGCCTGCTCGTTTTCCGGGTGTCCGGCGTGACCCTTGACCCAGTGCCATGACACGTTGAATTGGGCGGCAAGGGTATCCAGCTGTTGCCAGAGGTCGGCGTTCTTGACTGCCTTTTTGTCAGAGGTTTTCCAGCCGTTTCTTTTCCAGCCGTGAATCCAGGATTGCATGCCCTGTTGCACGTACTTGGAGTCGGTATGGATTTCGACCGGGGAGGCCGTATCGTTCTTGAGTGCCCCCAGACCGGCAATCACCGCCATCAACTCCATGCGGTTGTTCGTGGTGTTTGCTTCGCCACCGTGCAGCGTCTTTTCGTGATCACGGTAACGTAATAAAGCACCCCAGCCACCGGGGCCAGGGTTGCCGCGGCAGGCACCGTCGGTATAGATGCGAATGATATTGTTATCGGGTGTCGTCATGATTTGGGAATATGTTGTTCGGTAACGAGAGATGCTTTCGCGGCAACTTTCTTGTCGGGGCTGAGCCAGTTGGGCGTTAGCAGCGTCATCCCGGGAATGCGTTTGATCGCTGTCAGCGCGTAACAGGAACCGGCAAATCCCCACCAGCGGTCGCCGGCGCTCTCCAGCCAATGGAGATGCTCGAATGCTCGGTCGCTATGACAGGGTGGGGCATAGCAGCCGAAGTGGCCGCGTGCCACGTCGAAATCCAAAAGCTTCAACCAGTCCTTGAGGCGATGGACGCCGAGGTAATTACCCGGCCAGGGGAAAGCTGTTTTACCGGGTGCCAACGCGTGACTGATACTGTTGCGCAGGCCCCAGAGCGAAAGCGGATTGAAACCAAGAATCAGCAACTGGCCTTCCGGGCGCAATACGCGCTGTGCTTCGCGCAAGACCTGATGTGGGTTGTTGTGAAACTCGAGTAAAAATGGCAGCACGAGTAGATCCAGGCTATCGGCATCGAACGGCAGGGCAGCGGCATCGGTCAGCAGGCCAATCGGCGTGTTGCCGCTCATGGTGATGCTACCGCCGGGGGCGGCGCAACGGAACCGGTGCTGGATCCGATTGCGTGCCAGAAAGTCCAGCATTTCGCAGCCAACCTGTGCGGCTTGTAGGCCAAAGACGTCGAGCAATAGACTATCGGCGGTCGCCAGAGACCACTGCGCCACATAGCGACCCGCTGGCGTGAGGAACCAGTCGGATTGCGTGGTCGCGGGCGATGGGAGTGGGGCGTTTGACATCCTGCTCGGGGTCGGGAAAATCAGAAGCGTATTTTACTCTGCCGGATAGAATCGCCATGCCGCATACCCAACAATCTAGCCCTAAAGGGCGTCATACCGTCGAACACCCGGGGTTTTCCGTGACCGGCCTGCCGGCATTCAACGATAACTACATCTGGGTCCTGGAATCGGTCACCGTGTCGGGCTCCCCCTGTGTCGCGGTCGTCGACCCCGGTGATGCGGCACCCGTTATCGATTATTGCCGTCGTCATGGTCTCGTTCCGACACAGATCTGGCTCACGCATCATCATGCCGACCACGTCGGTGGCGTAGCGGAACTTGTTGATTGGGTTACCCGACAATCGCTGGAATCGTCAGTCATGGTTTATGGACCCGCCGCTGAAGCGATTCCCGGTGTGACGCAATCGTTGCGCGGCGGTGAAACGCTGACGCTCGGCGACTTGCGGGTAGAAGTACTCTCGGTGCCGGGGCATACGCGGGGGCATCTGGCCTATATCGCCGGTGCGGCGACGGAGATACCCGCGTTATTCTCCGGCGACCTGTTGTTCGGGCTCGGTTGCGGCCGTCTGTTCGAAGGCACGGCGGCACAGATGCATACGGCCTTGAGCCTGGTGCGCGATCTACCACCACGGACCCGCGTTTACTGTGCGCATGAATACACGTTGCTGAATCTGCCCTTTGCGTTGGCGGTAGACCCGGACAACCCGCAGCTGTTAGCGCGTGCCGAAGCGATCCGTCGTTTACGCAGCATCGGCGAGCCAACCGTGCCGCTCACCCTGTCTGTAGAGTGCGCGACGAATCCGTTTTTACGCAGTGATCAGGCGGCATTGCAAGCGTCGGCCATGGTGGGTGATGCCGCCTCGGTCGTTGACGTGTTCGCCCGGTTACGCCAGATGCGCGATACCTTCAAAGCATCGTAGCAGCGCGTGTAGTGTTGCCGATCAGTACAACTGATACCAGGGTTTGCTGCGATGAATCCCTTCCGTCAGGAAGCGGCTAGTCGGATAGTTCTTGCGCAAAATACGATCGCTATCC
>CALKUR010000109.1 GCA_937996725.1 uncultured Dechloromonas sp.
CGGCTTTCGACAACCTGAACAAGGCTGCTAAGCAAGCTGCTGAATTCACCGAAGCTGGCGTGAATACCGTAACCAATGCTGCCGTTAAGGCCGCTGGCAAGGGTCGCAAGTAAGCTTTAACTTTAGCTTGCGTCAACGACAAAGGCCTGCATTGCAGGCCTTTGTTATTTGGACGTTGTAAAACTCAACGCGCCACATTCACCTTGGGCAACAGCCCTGACTCGGCGAGTTCGGCAGCACGAATCACCGCCCGTGCCTTATTCTGTGTTTCATGCCATTCAGCATCAGGGTTAGAGTCTGCGACGATCCCTGCGCCCGCCTGCACATTGAGTATGCCGTCTTTGATCACGGCCGTGCGGATGGCAATCGCCAGATCCATGTCACCACTAAAGCCCAGGTAACCGACCGAGCCCGCATAGATACCGCGCTTTACGGGTTCGAGTTCGTCGATGATTTCCATGGCGCGCACTTTGGGGGCACCCGACACGGTGCCAGCAGGAAACGTGGCTTTGAGCACATCCAATGCGCTGAGGTTTGGCTTGAGATCGCCTTCAACGTTGGATACGATGTGCATCACGTGCGAATAACGTTCGATAACCATGCGGTCTGTGAGTTTGACGCTACCGGTTTGGGCGACGCGGCCCACATCGTTACGGCCCAGATCCAAGAGCTGGGTGTGCTCAGCACATTCCTTTTCATCAGCCAACAATTCGGCGGCCAACGCGGCATCTGCTTCGGGCGTCGCACCACGTGGGCGCGTACCCGCGATGGGGCGTAGCGTGATTTTGGGGGCTTTGCCTTCGGGCTCGTTTTCGAGGCGCACGAGGATTTCTGGCGAGGAACCGACCACATGAAAATCGCCTGCATCAACGTAGAACATGTATGGCGATGGGTTCAGTGTGCGCAGGCTGCGGTACAGCGAGAGCGGGTGCGCATGGAACGGCTTTTGCATCCGCTGCGACAGCACCACCTGCATGATGTCGCCTTCGGTAATGTATTCCTTAACTTTGACTACAGCGGCCTTAAACGCCTCCTCGCCGAACAGCGAGACCGGTTCGGCGGGCTTACCCGTGATCGGGGCGGCTGGCGCCACAGCCGGGGCGTGCAGTCGCTGCTGCAGGCTCTCGAGTAATTCGCAGGCGCTGGCAAAGGCATTGGATTGTGCCGGATCGGCGTAATGCACCAAGGTCAGCTGGCCGGACAGGTTATCGACAATGGCCAAGGTCTCGACCAGCATGAGCAGAATATCGGGGGTGCCAATCGGATCCGGATGCGAAGCTTTAGCCAAGCGCGGTTCGATGTAGCGCACGGTGTCGTAACCGAACACACCGACCAAACCGCCGCAAAAACGCGGCAGAGCGGGTTGGTGTGGCACTTTAAAGCTGGCCTGGTAGGCGGCAATATCTGCCAATGGATCAACCGATTCGCGGGATTCAACTACTTCGCCGTTATGCAGGCGCGTAAGCTTGTGGCCGCAAATGGTGAGGCGCGTGTTGGCCGGCAGACCGATAAACGAGTAGCGCCCAAAACGTTCGCCGCCCTGCACCGATTCAAACAGAAAGGTATAGGGCGCGTTGGCCAGCTTCAGGTACAGCGACAACGGTGTTTCCAGATCAGCCAATGCGGCCAGCGTGACGGGAATGCGGTTATAGCCTTCAGCCGCTAGGCGGTTGAACGTCGCTTCGGCGTCCGGGGCGGTGACACAAATCGGATGATGCAGGTGCGTGGTGTTCATGATGGTTAGTGTAGCTTGGCCGGCAACAGGGTTGCCAAATCGGCGAGGCTACCGACAATGACGTCACATTGGCTCGGGTCGATTGGATAGCCTTCGGCATAGCCGTAGTTCACGCCGGCGGCCAGACAGTCGGCGGCACGGGCGGCCTGGATGTCGTTGCCCGAATCACCCACGTGCAGGTTGTGCACCAACGACACATCCATCTCCAGGCACGCGGCAATGATGGGATCCGGTGCCGGTTTCTTATGGGGAGTTGAATCGCCACCAATCACGGCACTGAAATAGGGCGCGAGGCCAATGGCCTGCAACAGCGGCAAGGTGAACTTGACGGGTTTATTGGTCACCACGGCCATCGGGTAGCCGGCGGTCTGCAATGCCGCGAGCCCCTCTTTGACGCCGGCATAGACCTTGGCGTGCTTACCGTTGATATGCGTGTAATGCTTGAGATACGCCGTTAGGCCGGTTTCAAACAATTCGTGATCCGGCTCTTGGCCTGTCGCGTCATCGGTTAAACAACGACGTACCAGCGCGTTCGTACCACGACCGACAAAACGGGCAATCTCGTCAACACTACGATCGGGTCGTTCGAGTTCGGCCAGCATCGCGTTACAGGCCTGATGCAGATCAAGGATGGTATCGACCAGCGTGCCATCCAGATCAATGGTGAGGCTGCGTACCGTGGCAAGGGCTTGAGACATGCTTAGACTTCAGCT
>CALKUR010000110.1 GCA_937996725.1 uncultured Dechloromonas sp.
ATACGAGATCTGTAGCCGTGACTGGAGTTCAGACGTGTGCTCTTCCGATCTGGTGCGCGTTTGTTTGATCAAGTACACCATGCCAAACTATAAGTAGTTGCACATATCTCGAAATGCAATGGACTGGTGGAAGCCAAGATCTGGCGCAACAAGGACGGAATGGCACTTTTGGTGAAGGATAGCTCCTCGCGCGTTTTGAGGACCATTCTACGTCTCAGGTGAGAAACTGATCCGCGCACATTTCAAGGCGGTCGCGCGCGGAATAGACGAAGATAAGCTTGGTCGATTGCGCTGCAGGATTTTGCAAATCTCAGCTGAAGGTAGCCCGGGGTTAGGAGCTATTCAATCCGGGTATGCCCGCCATCCAACGGGGGAACTGTTAGAGCGCATTGGCAGCAGTCAAGGCATGGCTGATGATAGGCAGAGCGATTATCAACTCAGATCATGCAGCTAAGGCAAGTAGCGCTGCGCGGAGCACAGTAGACTTAGCCGAACGTATTAACGAGAATCGAGTTGTCTCCAGTCCATCCGAACGACGAAATGTCGCCAATAACCCTTATGACCACATCAGCGCTGGTTATAGTGGCATCTCCAGATGTATCCGATATGAAGAAAGTTTCGCCAGTTTGGAATTTTACTACCATGAACACATGGGCATACGAATCATCAAACGGTGCATCTGTATAAGCTCTGGCGAATTGCGCCAGCAAACCTGTTCCGGAGCTCGCCATTGGTTCATTTATCTGCGTAATTCCCGTCAAAATCCCAAATAAATCCAAATCTATATTAAATATATCTGCATTTGTTGCGTAGATCGTATCAAAACCAGAAGCTGGTGCCGTGGTGGTCTTAACTGAAGAATCCTGCGCGCCATCAAAAAAATATGTATCAATGCCCGCTCCGGCTGAAATAACGTCAGCGCCGAGCCCTCCGAAAATCACGTCATCCCCGGACCCACCTGTAATTATGTCGTCACCTCCACCGGCGAAAATATAATCAATCCGATCTCCAGCTGAGCTGGTATCGATTGTATCCGCCGATGACGTCCCCAGAACGACATATTGGCTGGTGGCCGTACTTGTTTGCCCACCATACGAGAGCGTCAAAAACCCTTCTCGTACGGTCCCCTGCTCCGTCAGCAAGGTCGTTCCAGCGTTGAAGTTTCCTAACGCCCCCGAGGTGGACATCGATACTGAACCTGCCGCATCAAGCGTGATCGAAAAACCGCTCGCAGAAGGGCTGACGCTAATGACCGGAAGCGCCTCTTGGACATCAGCAATGCCCAACGTCACAGATTTCTCGCTGGACAGGCCTGACGTGTCGCTGGCGATGACTGTGAAGTTGTAGCTCGACTTTGTCTCGTAATCAGGATTGCCGATCAGCGTTACGGCACCGGTGGCGGCATTGATCGTGAATGCCGCTGCGTCGGCTATACCCTTCAAGCTATATGTGACCGCCGTCGCACCGAATGCCGAGGCAGTGTAGACGACTTGGCTGGCGCCAGAGTTTTCAGCAATCGTGTTGGCCAAGCTCGACGAGGTGAAGACTGGCGCAGTTACGTCCTCGAAAACATCGGTAACCTTGAGCGTGACGCCCTGCTCTGAGCTGCTGCCAGCGCTATCGGTCGCAACGACTGTAAAGGAGTAGCTACTCTTGCGCTCGTAATCGGGATTGTCCTTCAGCGTGACCGCCCCAGTTGCCGGATCAATGGTAAATGCTGCGGCATCATCCCATGAGCGAAGCGAGTAGGTCACCGGGGAAGCATCGCTCGCCGCAGCGCGGTAGACGACCTGCGCCGCGCCAATGTTCTCGGCAATCTCTGCCTTAGTAGCCGAGGTGAACTTGGGCGCTACGTTATCGCGCACCTGGATGGTGAGCGTTTGGCTGACACTGCCGCCGCGACCATCGCTGACAGTAGCGGTCACGCTGTCGAGGCCGACAAAGCCCGGTTTGGGGATGTACGTAAGTGAGCCTGCGGCAATTGACGCCGAGCCATTGACGCCTTGCGTCACGGAATAGGTCAGGGGATCGCCATCGGGATCGGTGGCGGTAAAGACAGCCATGACCGGCTGATCCTGCTGCGTCACTGTGCCGCTCTGGAGGTTGATTACGGGCGCATGGTTGGCCGAGGTCACGGGCGCAATCGCCCCCACCTGCGTGCTGCCGCCGCCGCCACCTGCAGCGAGAGCAGCCGCACCGCCGGCCCCTACTGCGCCGCCGAGATAGAGCACCAAGCAACTGTCTGCATGATCATCGCCAGTGTCCACCTGGGGAGCTTCGGCTTCAGGCCGCTGCGCGCTGCTCTTTGCCTTCTCTGCGCAGAACTTCTGTTTAGGGGCTGACTGCTTAGCATTTGCAACCCGAGCCATTAAAACTTTCCCCTATCGACCGCATACAGCGACAATCTCAATTCGCACAAAGGGCAGTAAGCTTGAATTTGGGCAAGTAAGAAAGGCGCCAAACCCAGGCAAAGTAGGTTTTTTACAGCCGAACATGCAGGACGACTAGGCCAAGCTTTTGGAGGCCTTCCAGGATTAGTTGCGAAGCCATCGCGGATCTACGTCTGCAAAAGGCCGCCTGCAGAAACCATAATACGGCAGAAAGATAGAATGGGCCATGCACGCAGCGCCCCAAGCTCAACGTACCGCTCCTGTCTGGTCTGGGGCATTCTCGAGGTAGCGTCTATGGAGCGCGTCTAGAAGGCAGCGAGCGCGCCAGAGGCAGAGCAATTGACGCGTTCCCAGGCAATGTTGAAATCACGCGAAATCGAGGAAGTTAGACGGCGAAAGATACCATGCATTTACACCAGGCAAGATGGCAACCAGGCTGATCTCGTTCGAACTTATTGAACTGTTTGCATCGCTGCCTTGATAGCGAACAATAACCGTTCCGCTCTGTGAGCCAGGCGTTGATAAATCTACATCGGTTACATTAATCGCGATATAGGCGATCCGGTTAAGGTTAGGATCCGTAAACGGAGCATATCCAGCATTCAGGCTAGCAGCAATGCTGGTTGTCGTCGCCTCAGCGGCAGAATTATGAAAGGCAACACCCATTCCGAAATAGACTTGGTGAGGATCCCAATCAAAATACTGCTTCAGAGGGGCGGTGAGATCATTTGTCCCCGTAAAGTCGATCTTATTTTGACCACCGGCAGCAATAAAATTGGGAATAAACAGCGGCTCTGCAACAATGCCAAATGGAATTGTATAGATGGGGCCTTCCTGAACGTCCTTAATATTCAAAGATATGGACTTTTCAGAAAATAACCCATTGGCATCTGTTGCGACAACGGTGAAATTGTAAACCGCCTTGGTTTCATAGTCGGGGTTGGCAGACAAAATGACGGCGCCACTGGAGGCATTGATCGTGAATGCCGCTGCGTCGGCTATACCCTTCAAGCTATATGTCACCGCCGTCGCACCGAATGCCGAGGCAGTGTAGACGACTTGGCTGGCGCCAGAGTTTTCAGCAATCGTGTTGGCCAAGCTCGACGAGGTGAAGACTGGCGCAGTTACGTCCTCGAAAACATCGGTAACCTTGAGCGTGACGCCCTGCTCTGAGCTGCTGCCAGCGCTATCGGTCGCAACGACTGTAAAGGAGTAGCTACTCTTGCGCTCGTAATCGGGATTGTCCTTCAGCGTGACCGCCCCAGTTGCCGGATCAATGGTAAATGCTGCGGCATCATCCCATGAGCGAAGCGAGTAGGTCACCGGGGAAGCATCGCTCGCCGCAGCGCGGTAGACGACCTGCGCCGCGCCAATGTTCTCGGCAATCTCTGCCTTAGTAGCCGAGGTGAACTTGGGCGCTACGTTATCGCGCACCTGGATGGTGAGCGTTTGGCTGACACTGCCGCCGCGACCATCGCTGACAGTAGCGGTCACGCTGTCGAGGCCGACAAAGCCCGGTTTGGGGATGTACGTAAGTGAGCCTGCGGCAATTGACGCCGAGCCATTGACGCCTTGCGTCACGGAATAGGTCAGGGGATCGCCATCGGGATCGGTGGCGGTAAAGACAGCCATGACTGGCTGATCCTGCTGTGTGACTGTCCCGCTTTGAAGGTTGAATACGGGCGCATGGTTGGCCGAGGCCACCGGTGCAATCGCCCCGACCTGGGTGCTGCCACCACCACCGCCTGCAGCCAGAGCAGCCGCGCCGCCGGCTCCTACTGCGCCGCCGAGATAGAGCACCAAAGAG
This sequence comes from uncultured Dechloromonas sp., assembly GCA_937996725.1. Lineage (GTDB taxonomy): Bacteria > Pseudomonadota > Gammaproteobacteria > Burkholderiales > Rhodocyclaceae > Fluviibacter. The sequence continues at coordinate 4,198 of CALKUR010000110.1, forward strand.
CTATCAGCATGGCCACCGGCCGCTCCGGCTTGGTTCCCTTCAGCTTCAGGCCGCTGGGCGCTGCTCTTTACCTTATCCGCCTGGCTCTTCGGCTTAGGGGCCGACTTCTTAGTATTTGCAACCTGAGCCATTAAAACTCCCCTTATCGCCGCACAGGCAGCATCAACATTTAGCGCAGAGATATCGGTCAGACCGACCGGAAGGGGAAGTGCAAATGCAATCAGAATAGGCGCGAAATGAATGTTTCATAGTCGTAGTGGCAGCAGCACCAATGCAGCCGACGCAGTCCTGATCAAGCGAAACAAGAAAAACCCGCTCTCCGAAGAGAGCGGGTTCATAGTTGATTTCGACAACTTCCTGGCCGCGTTAGGCGGCTAAAGGGTCTTTACTGAGATTACGCGAACGTGAGCGTCGCATTCGCCGAGTCGAACACGGCGTTGGTCAGATCAATCGCACCGGTCAACTTAACGATGATATCGCCCGACTGGAGGCCGCCGTTGGTGGCACCATCGTCAGCAGCATCGTAGATGACATAGGTGTTACCACCGTACTGGAACCAGGTTACTTCAGCCTGAGTGCCCGTGTTACCGGTCACCGTCTGGTTCACTGCGCTCGTGATGGCGTCAGCCAAGGTGGCTTCAGTCGTGAGCGTCAACTTCGCCAAGAGGCCAGTTACAGCGGTGGCACTGTTCGTAGTGCCACCAGCGAAGTCGATAGCGTCACCGGCGGCAACGTCCTTGATCGTGGTCGAAACTGCACCGCTGTTATTCAGAGCAGAAGCAACATTGACCAAGTCCTTGCCGTCGCCGGTCGTCACAACCGCACCGGCCGAAGCAACGTTGATCACGTCCTTACCAGCACCCGAGTCCACAATGGCGAACTGAGCCAGGGTGATAACGTCTGCACCAACGCCCGACTTGACAGAGAGACCTGCAAAGTCAGCGGCATTGTTGACCGTAACGCCGGTGGTATCGAGGACAAGCTTGCCGCCTAGTGCCGAGGCATCAATCGAACTTACCGCGCCGCCTACACCAGCGGTAGCAGAGTTGGTACCGTTGGTGCCAACAAAGCCAAGAGTGGTCACAAGGGCGCTGCCCGTAACGGTGACCGTCTTGAGGTTTGCAGCCGTCAGATCGATCGTGTTGTTAACGTAGCCCGACGTCGCATTCGAAGCGATTTTGACGTTTTCGATACCAGCGATTTCCAAGGTACCGGCATCGACCGAAGTCGGAGCAGTCGGATCAATCGAACCCTTCGCCGCGAAATTAACGGCGTAGCTGTCGCTCGAACCGGCCACGTCAGCCGCAGTAAACGACAAGGTGGTTGCAGCAGCACCAACGTTCTGGACTACGTTCAACGACTGAGCCTGCTCAACGTTGGTGTAGGTTGCACCCTGAGCCAGCAGCACGAGGCCAGTAGCCCCGGCAACCAGATCAGTGTCCTTGGTGCCAGTCGTCAGGTCGAGACCAATCTGCTCGAAGCCACTGATGAGCGCCTGGTTGCCAGCGGTCACCAGCGAGATCGCGATGGTATCGGTGCCTGCACCGCCGCTGATCGTCGAACCTGCGGCGATCGAACCACCGTTGCTAAGCAACATGTCGTTGCCCGCGCCGAGGTCAACAGTGTTGGCAATAGCTGCACCAGCCGCGCTAGTACCGCTCTTCATAGCACCGGTCAGGACTACGATATCGGTGCCAGCACTGCCGGTGTAGGCAAATGCCCGGTCCGTCGCAGCACCCGTGATTGTCGCACCGATGTTTGCCTTAACTGTCCCAGTACCTCCACTGAGGTCGGCCGAGGTCAGCTTAGCATAGTCGGTAAGCGTGCCTAGGGTCAGGGCGCCAGTCGCCGTTGAGGTGATCGCCTTCAGCGCGCTGAGGGTCGAAGCGGCAAGTGTAATGTCGTTCGCACCCGAGAAGGAGAGCGAAGTTGCCTTAGCCGCAGTGAGCGTAACCGTTGAAGCCTGATTTTCGGCGACCAAGGTCGTTGCGACCTTTTGGACACCCGAGCCGGCCGAAGCACCTACCGACACGGAGGTCGCAGCGGCATCGACCAGGGTGACCGCCGAGTTTGCTACGTTCAGAGCAATATTCCCGGTATTTGCACCCACATTGCTGTTCACCGTCACCGTGCTGCTGGTGTCAACCGCAGAAATCGTGGTGATTGCGTCCGAGGTGATACCGGTAGCGCCCGACACGCCGGTCAGATTGACGGTCGTCAGCTTCGAAGTGCCTGGCAGAGCGTCAGCAGTGGTCGAAGCCTTCGTGAGCGTCGTGTTGATATCCTTGACCGTGACAGTGCCTGCACCAGTCACCGAGGCAGTCGTGCCACCATTCATGTAGATGGTTGCAGCACCGGTGCCATAGGCAACGTTCTTGTATGCGCCGGTGTCGGTGTAGTTCGTCTTAGCCGAAACCGACACATTCCCAGTCGGCGCCGACGAGAGGTTGCCGATAACTTCAGCACCCGTCTGCGGGTTCGACACGAATGCACCCGAGTTAGCGCCGGCGGTACCGGAAGCGCTAGCAGGGTTCGCACCAATTTGAACGGCGGTGCTATTAGTGGTCGATACCGCATTCCTCAACAGGTTCAATTCAGCACCGACCTCAGTGACGGACACCGTAGTACCACCACGGACAAAGACGCCAGCGGCAGCAGCCGACCAACCGGTGTAGCTGACAGCCGCAATCGAAGTGGCGGGATTATATCCTGCAACCGTAACAGCCACTGCACCGGTGCCGCCCGAGACACGCACGCTGTCATAGGTGGTAACCGTTTGAGTGAGACCGCCCGTGAGGACGACAGCGCCGCCAGCGTTCACAACCGTATCAGCAGTCGAGACGCTGGAGACGTTGGCAGTAGTGCCAGCAGTAATGTCCACCGAGGTTGCGCCAGCCGCGACACTGAAGGTGCTAGCCGAGACAGCGTCAGCAGCCACCTGGTTAGCCTGAACGGTAGTTTTGACCGGAGCCGTCGTAATTGTTGCGGTTCCAGCAGCAAGAGTAACCGCAGGCAGAGCCTTACCGGCTGTAGCAGCCGTAATGGTCAATTTGCCTGCAGTGTCATCGACGACGTAAGTAGCGGCTCCGAATGCATCATCCAGAATAGCCTCAATTGCACTACCAACAGCGGTTGCAGTAGCGGGATTGTTTGCCCCGAGAAGCACAGTCTTCACCACCCCGCCGACGGTCAGCGTTAGGGTGCTGGTACCAGCAGTTCCGCCAAACACAGCACTGGTGAAGTCATAGGTGAACTGCTGCTTTGCAGCAATCGTTGCATCCGCCGCGACAACACCAACCGACGCATCGCTGTTCACGACAAACTTCTCGATACCAGTATAAGTACCAACCAGCTTAGTCACAGCAGCCGTATCGCGGATATTGAGGGTATCAGTACCTTCACCACCGTCGATTACGTCGAGAGCCCCCATGGTCGCAACGGTCGCCTTGAAGGTGTCGTTACCAGCGGTCGAGGTCGTGCCCTGGTCGCCCTTCATGACGCCGGTCTCATCGACACTGGTAGTAAGAGGAAGCTTATCTTATTCTAAATTTTCCTCAAAATTCAAGACTGATAGTTTGTTTTGGCGGCGTTAGTTTTCGAGTGACCTACAAGAATCCTACTTTTCTAGGTTCCGTGTTTTTAATTATCCCATGTTAGGGTCAGGACCCATTAAATTGTTTGCATGAGGGGTGATTGGTTGATTCAATG
>CALKUR010000111.1 GCA_937996725.1 uncultured Dechloromonas sp.
CCTGGAGGCAAGTGGCAAATGCTTTGTGGTGATCGCTCCGAATAATGACCCTGGGACCGATCAAATCTTCTCTGTCATTGAGAAGCTGCCGGCTAACCGATTCCGGATGATTCCTTCCATGCGTTTCAACTACTTTTCCGAGTTGATGAAGAATGCATCCATTATGGTGGGCAACAGCAGCGCTGGTGTAAGAGAAGCGCCTTTTCTCGGACTGTTCAGCATCGACATAGGCTCTAGGCAGAACAACCGTGCTCAAGCGGCTTCAGTGTTGAGTTGCCTGGCCGGTGAGACGGAAAAACTCCAAAGCTTCATCAAGTCTCATTGGGCGAAGCGGCAGATGCCTGATTCGTCGTTCGGGAGTGGCCTTGCCTCTGATAATTTTGTGCAAGTTCTTTCCCGTCCTGCTTTCTGGACGATATCGCTGCAGAAAGAGTTTCGTTCCGAGATCTGATGCTGCCGTCGGGCAGATCAGAGCTCGCCGATTTTCTTGGGTAATTAAACGCCTAAACACAAGAATATTTACATGTTACGTAGAGTAAGAGCGTATTTTTGGGAGATTTGGTTTCTCGCGGGTGCCAATGTTCATAGGCTGCGCGTCATATTTTCCCTATTTCTCTTTGTCGGTCTTCTTGATCTGGTCGGACTTGGCTTGATCGGTCACTACGTCGCGCTTGCGCTCGGGGCGGCGCCAACGTCTTCAATTCTGAGCACAAGTCTCCAGGGCGTTGGCATGGGGGCGGTCGGGATTGCCTTGCTTCTGGTTTTTGCCGTGAAGGCGGGTCTTGGTATCTGGGCAAATAAACGCATCTTCAACATGGCAGGGTGGATAGAGGCCAATTTGCGTGTGGAGTTGCTGCGGCGCTATCAGTTCATGCCTTATCAGGCGTGGGCAGCCCGTAACTCGTCCGATTACATCAATGCCATCAATGTCTGGGCGCCGCAGTATGCGCGTTTGGTCTTGATGTCTCTTCTACGCCTCAGTGCGGAGGCATTGGTCGCTTGTTTAATTCTTGGCTTTCTTTTTTGGGTAGATCCGCGTGCATTTGTTGTGTTGCTGGCGTTGATCGCCGGCGTTACCCTGCTTTATGATCGCTTTCTGCGACGAAAGAATCGGGCCTATGCGGACCGTTTCAGGGCGGTTTCCTCTCTGGTGATTACCGATGTGCGCCAGGCCATGGATGGCATCAAGGAGATCCGCGTACTAGGTGCAGAGAGATTCTTCAGCGACCGTATCGCGCGCAATGGGGATGCCCTCTGTTCCGCACAGGCCAGTAGCAATACCATTTCGAACTCCGCGCGCTACTTTCTTGAGCTTGCCGTTGTGGTTTTCGCAGTTCTCGTTCCTCTAATTGCATCAGGGACTGGTGCAAGTACTGTCGATATGGTCCCCGTGATTGCAATATTCGGTGCCGGTACCATGCGGCTTGTCACACTATTTGGCCTAACCACCTCGACCTTGACCCAGATGGGTTTCTATCGACAGGTGGTCCACTCACTCTACAACGACCTGAAGCAGGATGCCCCCCCATTGCAGAAAAACACTTCTGGTCAATACGCTGAGGACTTTTTACATATTTCGGTAAAGAACTTGGGGTTTTCCTACTCTGCGGCATCGTCTCCGGTGCTAGGGACCGTGGATTTCAAGATAGAGCGCGGCGACAAGCTTGTGCTTTTGGGTCCATCGGGGGCAGGGAAATCCACGCTTGTCGATTTGCTACTTGGCATATTGCAACCCAGCCGTGGAAGTGTTGATGTAACCGACTCGTCGGGGCGTTTGCTCGGGCACAGCGCCGCGCCCTACTCGGTATATCTCCCCCAATCCACCTTCCTGATAGATGATACGGTGCGACGTAATGTGGCTCTTGGGCAGGATGATGCGCAGATCGACGAGGTTGGACTGCGTGAGGCGTTGAGGAGGACCCACCTGCTGGAAGTCGTGGAGTCTCTGCCGCAAGGTTTGGATACGCCGGTGGGTGACCGGGGAGTCAGGCTTTCTGGCGGGCAGCGGCAGCGTATCGCGATTGCGCGAGCGTTCTACCTAGGGAGAACGGTCCTGTTTCTTGATGAGGCCACCAGTGCGATCGATGTGAAGACAGAAGAGGCAATACTGAATGACCTTTTGTTGGGGGCTGATGACCTGACGGTCGTGTTAATCACTCACCGTGTCGATATAGTCCATCGCTTTGACCGCGTCTATCGCGTGGAGCATGGCAATGTCACGGAGGTCACCAGCGACTTCCGGAAGAACGCGTAAACGCTATGAGCGTTATCGTCTGTATCTCTACCGGCCTTCAGACTCCCGAGCTGGAAATCATGCTTTCCAAGGCTCAGTCGGCTATCGATGCTGGTCAATCCACCGTCGTGGCCACTTGTGCTGGCGGGAGCGGATATGCCTGCTCACTGAATATCTATGGTCTGAACTCAATCTGTGCAACTTGTCGTTCCCAAACCCGTCGCGGTTTGGACAGCCTGCGCGGCAACTACGAACATGTCGAAACACCTGCGCAGGTCGCATTGCCTTCTGCCGCCTTATCGAAAGACCGAGTGCTCGAGAATCGGTGGTCTCTGAAGGACTATAGTTTCGAGAACATCGACGTTGGGCAGGCTGCCTACTCCAGCTACATTGGCCTTTCTCGCGACCAAGACCTTGAGGGCGGGTTGGCGATCTGGTCGCTCCGACGGTTGCTGGCCACTTCGGAGGCGCTTGTGGTTTGGGCTCGCATGATGTTGACGCATCATGCGGCGCATAGGGTCGTCCTCTACAACGGCCGTCAGAATCAATACCGACCTCTACTGCGGGTGGCGCAGCAGATGAAAATACCGGTTGAGGTCATGGAGTTTTCAGGCCAGCACGCGGGGTGCGTATACACTTTCGAAAACCAATTGCCGCAAGACCTTGGTGTGTTAAATGGCAGCATCCAGGCCCGTTGGCTGAGTTTTGATGGTGATGCTAAGCAATGCGCAGCGGACTACTACACCTATAAGCGCTCGGGCGGCGTGATCAATGACTCCAAGGCTTATGTTCTGGGTCAGCAAGCTGGCTTGCTACCCGTCGACTGGGATGCAAGCAAGCACAACATTGCCATCTTCAATAGCTCAGAGGATGAATTTGCTGCATTAGGAGGGGAATATGACAAAACCCTCTACCGAAACCAAACTGAAGCCATCACCCGCCTGTGTGAATCGTTGCATGACGATCCAGACGTTGTCCTCTGGCTGCGCATTCATCCCAATTTGAAGGACATTGGCTGGAGCTTTGCAACCCGCCTTCGTGATCTGCAACCGAAACACGCAAATGTGCGCGTTATCGCAGGCGACTCCCCGGTCAGCTCATACAGCTTGCTAGACGCGTGTGCTATTACGCTCAGCTTTGGATCGACGATGGGTGTGGAAGCTGCGTATTGGGGCAAACCATCCATCCTAGTGGGGCGTAGTGTCTACGAGCGGCTTGGATCTGTCTACACGCCTAAGACACATGAAGAGGTTGTGGCGCTTGTGCGCAGGCGCGATCTTGCGGCGTTGCCGGTGGAGGGCGCCTACAAAGTCGCCTTGTTCTGGAGCAAAGGCGGTCATTCCCTGCCCGGGTTCACAGGAGATCGCGCGACCGGCTTCAGGTTTGCAGGTCGGTTGTTTGGCAAGACGCTGTGGGAGAAGCTGAGCTACGGTCTGGGAAAATTTTTGGAGAAGGCCATTTTGGGCGAACTTATTAACTTTGGCTTGAGACGGGCGAAGGCAAATCTCGGAGAGGAGGGTGATGCGCTATCTGATCGCTGAAAGCGTTTCGCTCAAGCCGCACCTTGAAACCGCTGGGGAGGTGGCGCTGCAGGCGTTAAGTGATGGACATGAAGTGAGGTTTGCTTGGCTTGGCGAACATCTGCCGTGGTCAGACTGGAGCCTGCCTTCTATTGCCCGGTGGATGGGTTGTTCTCTTGAGCGGCGCGAGCGGCTGTTTGAGCGCCTGCTGGTTAGAGAAGGCGTGAGTGTTTTGGATCGGCCGGCTGATGATCCAGCTTGGGGGCGCACGGTAGCAGAATGGTCGCGGGGTTTCAAGGGTGACCTGAGCGCACTTAAACAGTATTCCTACCAGGGCGTTGCTTTAGGGGCAGGTGCTGCTTCTTCGCTTATTTCGTATACCGGCAACAGCTGCTACGAACCGCTTGAAGATATTGATCGTGCCCGCGCGTGTTTGGCCGCGGCACTCTTGGTTTACTTGCGCGCAGAAAGAGTCATTTACGATTTCAAACCTGACGTTGTGATAACCTTCAACGGCAGATTTGCCACATCAAAGCCAATTGTCTCTGCGGCTGAACGGGCGGGGGTCAAGGTCCTGCGTCACGAGCGTGGCTACACATATAGTCATTACGAACTCTTTTCCGATGCAATTCATGACTTTGGCTACATTCGGCGTCGCATTCAAGAGGCTTGGGATGCTGCCGACCCCCGTCAACGCGTGCTGTTGGGCCATCAGTTCTTTCAGCGTAGACGTGGCGGAGACGGTATAGGCTGGTATTCGTTTACGACAGGGCAGGAGAAGGGACGTGCTCCAGGCCGTGTGCCCGGCAAGCGCCGACTGGTCTACTTTTCGTCTAGTGACGATGAATACGCTGCGGTTGCGGACGCTTACGAGCCGGGGCCTTGGCCGGACCAACTGAGTGCGGTTCGAGACTTGATCGCTTCCCAGCGAGCGTACTCAGATCTGGAGCTTGTGATAAGAGTTCATCCGCATCTTGTTAAAAAATCCGCTGCAGAGCGGGAGCGCTGGGCGCAAATGGGCGAGGCCGGCGTGGATGTAATTGCGCCACACGAGTCGGTGGATTCCTATGCACTGATCGACTCGGCTGAAATCGTCGCATCCTATGGTTCCACCATCGGAATGGAGGCGGCATACTGGGGCAAGCCTAGCGTGCTCCTAGGACCTTGCGCCTACCGCGGCTCCGGCGCGGTCCTAGTGCCTGAGAACCAAAATGAGATACAGGTGTTGCTGGACCCGGTTAATCCACCTGCCGAGCCCTTGCAGGAAAACTGCCTCTCCTATGGCCATTACTACCTGAGCTACGGACGTAAGTTCCGCTACTATATTCCTGAGTCTCTCTCCGAGGGGCGTTTGCTCGGCCACCGTCTGGGTTGGGACCCTTGGTTGGTTCACATGCTGCGCAAGATGCGCGTGAGTGAATTTTATCGAAACGTTAAAAATATTTGAATAGAGCGTGATGGAAACAAAGCGAATTCTTGTTACCGGTGGTGCAGGCTTCCTCGGGTCTCACTTGTGCGAGCGTTTGCTGCGCGATGGCCATGAGGTGTTATGTATCGACAATTACTTCACCGGTCGGCGCATGAATATTGCTCATCTTTTGAAAGACCCAGCTTTCGAGGTGATGCGGCATGATGTGACTTGGCCACTCTATGTGGAGGTAGACCAGATCTACAATTTGGCCTGCCCTGCGAGTCCGGTGCATTATCAATACGATCCGGTTCAGACGATCAAGACCAGCGTGCACGGCGCGATCAACATGCTGGGGCTTGCCAAACGCCTAAACGCGCGCATTTTGCAGGCAAGTACTTCCGAGGTGTATGGAGACCCGGACGTACATCCTCAAACCGAAGCGTATTGGGGGCGAGTGAATCCGATTGGTCCCCGTGCGTGTTATGACGAAGGTAAGCGTTGCGCCGAAACACTGTTCTTCGATTACTTCCGACAGAACAATGTGGATATCAAGGTGGTGCGCATCTTCAACACTTATGGTCCGCGCATGCATCCGAACGATGGGCGCGTGGTGAGCAACTTTATCGTGCAGGCGCTTAAGGGGGAGGACATAACAATCTACGGCGATGGCAGTCAGACGAGGAGTTTTTGTTATGTGGACGACCTTATCGAATTCTTTGTGCGCTTTATGGCGACCAAAAAGGGTACCACGGGCCCAGTCAATGCCGGAAATCCTTGCGAATTTTCCATGCTACAACTCGCCGAAGAGGTTCTGAAGATCGTGGGAGGCAAGTCGAAGATTGCATTTCTCCCGCTGCCCCAGGACGATCCCAAGCAGCGTCAACCCGACATTTCGTTGGCCAAGAGCCTTACTGATTGGCAGCCTAGTGTGCAATTGAATGAAGGATTGCGCGAGACGGTAAAATATTTCAGAGCCCGGTTGAAAGTTCAATAATGACCAGGGTGTTATTTCTGTCCAATATACCTACGCCGTATCAACTGGATTTTTTCGGGGCATTGGCAAAATCTGCCGATGTGCTCGCTGTTTTTCTTTGGGGGCGCGAATCCAATCGGGACTGGCGTCTGGCTGAAAAGCCATGGCTTCGCGTGCTGGGCAACAACCAAGGTAAACCTGGTTGGGACGAACTTCGAGCATTGCTTGAGCAATTCAAGCCTGAGCATGTATTGGTGGGGGGGTATCATCTCCCTTTGTCATCCCGACTGAGATGGTATTGCTTCCGCCGTGGAGTCTCTTTCCATTACTGGTTGGAGAAGCCTCTGCCCGCCAGCGGGATGCGGGCATTAATTCGACGCTTTGCGTGGGCGCTGACGTTGCCATTTGCTCAGCAGGTCTTTTGTATCGGAAAAGAGGCAATCGCCGCTTATAATCCTTTTTCGCATAGGACAGTTAATCTTCCATATTCAATTGATGCGTCACGGTATGCGCAGCGTCGAGAACTGCCGAGTAAGCCGCTCAAATGCCTCTACATTGGGCAATATATCGTTCGCAAGGGTATCCCGGAGTTGTTGGAGGCGTTTGCTGGCATTGCGCCGAACGAGGCGACGCTCTCTCTAGTCGGATCGGGCGAATTGAAGTCTCTGGTATCTGACTACACTCAAAAGTATTCTCATATAAGTGAGAGTGGTTTTGTTGAGCCTGATGAACTGCCCCAGTTAATATCCCAATATGACCTGTTATTGGTGCCCTCGCGCCACGATGGTTGGGCGGTGGTGGTGGTTGAGGCGATGGCCTCAGGTCTACCGGTAGTCAGTACGCGCCATACGGGTGCATTTGTGGAGATGGGGCAATGGGAGGGCGCGGTGAGAACAGGAACTTTATGCGAAGTCGACGCCCGCTCAATCCGTCAAGCTGTAATTGGATATGTGAGCGCTCCCGAACGAATAACAAAAGAGGGCATGCAGGGGCGGGTGGTAATGTTGGCATCGCCGGCGGAATCAAATAGCGCCGCCGGGATCTTCTTGGCGGCTCTTAAGTAGAGAAGTTATTGTTGATTTGAAGGATTTCTGGGTAAGGCGGGTGGATCTGTACGACACTGCTAGTGTTGCGGAATGCGCAAAAATACGCCATTTAAAGATTGGGAAAAAATTTGATCACTCCGATAGCCGGTGACGTGTCGAACGTGCCAAATCAATATCAAGAAGTGTTCAATCAACTGGCATGTAGCGGCCTTGAATAACAGTGAAGTAGACAAAGGCTGATATGTCAAATGTTTTGGGGCTACACCTTGCAATTGATGCAAGCAATATTCGTCTAGGTGGTGGAGTTACGCATTTGTCCCAGTTACTGCATGTGGCCAATCCGGCGGCGGCGGGGATCAGCCGAATTACAGTCTGGGCCTCGCGGGCTACGGCAGTTGCGTTGCCCGTTCGTCCATGGCTGGAAATGCGGAGTCCTTCATGGGTTGAGGCGTCTATGCCGCGACGGATGCTGGGGCAGCAGCTCCAGTTAAGTCGGGAGCTAAAGCAGGCTGGTTGCGATGTGCTTTTCTCACCCGGCGGAACGCTCCCTGTGTGCTGCTCCGTGCCCACGGTCACGATGTCACAAAACATGCTGCCGTTCGAGCCCGCCGAAGCGCGGCGTTTCGGGCGCTGGAGTGCCATGCGGGTGAAGATGTGGTTGCTTCGGCACTCCCAGAGCCGGTCGCTTCGTCGAGCCAGTGGTGCGATCTTCTTGACCAACTATGCGAAGGAGTCGGTCGCAACTTTTCTTGGGGGCCTCGCAAAACCGGTAGCGCTGATTCCGCACGGCATTGAGAGCAGATTCGTTCAGCCCCCTAGAGTACAGCTGGAATTGCACCAGTATTCCATGACGCGGCCATTCAGTTTGTTGTACGTTTCTATACTAATGCCCTACAAGCATCAGGTGGAGGTTGCGCTTGCGGCGCATCAACTGCGCACAGAGGGGCTTCCTGTGGCTGTTCGCTTCATCGGTGCTGACTGGGGGCGCTACGGGCGTGAATTCGGGCAGTTGCTGCTCCGTCTGGACCCCGACAAGGAGTACTTATACTGGTCTGGTGGTGTTCCGTTTGGTCAGCTTGAGGACCATTACAAGGAATCAGATGCCTTCGTCTTTGCATCGAGCTGTGAGAATCTACCGAATATCCTAATCGAGGCTATGGCTGCTGGCTTGCCAATCGCCTCCTCGAATCGTGGGCCTATGCCGGAGGTTCTTCAAGAGGCTGGAATTTATTTTGATCCGGATATCCAGAGCTCGATTACCGAGGCGTTACGCCGGCTTATCCATAATCGCGATCTGCGCGCGACACTGGCGAAGTCCGCATGGGAAAAATGTCAAAGCTACTCATGGACACGTTGCGCACGTGAAACGTTTGAATTTATTGCAGAAATAGCTGCAAAGCACACCATGGCAGGTGTCGGAAGAGGTTAGTGCTCATGTTCAACAACAAGATTTTATTGATTACAGGTGGTACGGGTTCTTTCGGAAACGCCGTGCTCCGGCGCTGTGTTCAGTCAGACCTGACCGAGATCCGGATCTTCAGCCGGGATGAGAAAAAGCAGGATGACATGCGCAAGCGTTATGCGCATCCCAAGCTCAAGTTCTATATTGGCGATGTGCGCGATAGCCGCAGTGTGGCGGTTGCCATGCGAGGGGTTGATTTTGTATTCCACGCGGCGGCCTTGAAGCAGGTGCCGTCCTGCGAATTCCATCCCATGCAGGCGGTGTTGACGAATGTGAAGGGGACCGAGAACGTGCTGGAGGCGGCCATCGCGGCCGGCGTGCAGCGCGTGGTGTGCCTGAGCACGGACAAGGCGGTGTACCCCATCAACGCCATGGGCATCAGCAAGGCCATGATGGAGAAGGTCATGGTGGCGACGAGTCGCAACCTAGAAGGCACTAGCACGGTGATCTGCGGTACGCGCTACGGCAACGTGATGGCGTCGCGCGGCTCGGTGATTCCGCTTTTTGTGGATCAGATCCTAGCGGGTAAACCCATCACCATCACCGACCCGAGCATGACGCGTTTCATGATGACGCTGGATGACGCGGTAGACTTAGTCCTGTATGCATTTAGCAACGGCCGCAACGGTGATATTTTCGTGCAGAAAGCGCCGGCGGCCACAGTGAAGGTGTTAGCCCAGGCGATCATGGAACTGCTTGGCAAGCTGCAGCATCCGGTGCATGAGATTGGCACGCGCCATGGTGAAAAACTTTACGAAACTTTGCTGGGGCGCGAGGAGATAGCCTGCGCCGAAGACATGGGAGACTACTTCCGCGTGCCGCCCGACGCGCGCGACCTGAACTACGCCAAGTTTATGGACGAGGGCGAATGCCGCATTACGCAGAGCACACACGGGGAAGACTACAACTCGCACAATACCACGCGCCTGGATGTAGCGGGCATGAAGGCGTTGCTGCTCAAGTTGGATTTCATACAGCGTATTGTGCGTGGCGAAGCCGCCGTAGCGGAGGAATGAGCCCATGAAGGTGCTGATTACCGGCGCTAACGGCTTTATCGGCCGCAACTTGAAGTTGCGCTTGCGGGAGCGTAGGGACGTACAAATGGTCTGCTACACCCGGGACAACCATGCCGAGCAACTGGCCCGACTGCTGGATGGGGTGGACTTTGTCTTTCACCTAGCGGGTGTAAATCGGCCACAGGATACGAAGGAATTCGCAACCGGCAACACCGATTTCACGAGCTATTTGTGTCAAGTTGTGGCTAGCGTGGCCGAGTCGATAGGGCGGCCGATTCCGATTCTGTTCACGTCCTCGACGCAAGCCGCACAGGACAATGCGTATGGACGCAGCAAGCGCGAGGCCGAGGCGGCCTTGCAGATGGCTGAGATCGGAAGAGCGTCGTGTAGGGAAAG